>NZ_JBFULZ010000268.1:0-4450 GCF_054049635.1 Cellulomonas sp. P5_C6
GGTCAGCCGCCTGCTCGAGAAGCTGGCGAGCGAAGCGGCCGAGACGCTGAAGCAAGAACGGCTGGCCGCCGCCCGCGCAAACCGTTCGACCGGTCCGGCCAGCGACCCGCTCGGCGGGGCGACCGTGGACGCCGGCGAGGCGCGCAGCCACTCGCAGACCACCGGTGGAGCCAAGCGCGACGCATCCTCGCAGGCACAAGGCGCCCGCCGCCAGGCCCGCAGCGACGGCCGGTAGGTCCAGCTGCACGTGCCTCCGTCGGGCGTCGCGTCAGCCGGTGCGCTGCGGCGTTCAGTTCACGGCGGGGCCTGCAGTCAGAGGACCTGCAGCGCGCGCTCGTCGAGCCAGATGCCCGCGCACGGGTGTGCTGCACGGTGAGATGACAGGGCTGTCACGCGGCGGGAGGGGGTCTGACCCGCTCTCCCGGACACCGAGTCCGAGGCGATGGGAGCGCCCACGGGCCGTTGCAAGCCCGTAGCCCGGGCCTCCTTGCGTGGGAGCCACACTGGGTGCCAACTCTGGATCCTCTTGTAAAGAGAAGGTCAAGAGTTCGATTCTCTTTGGCGGCTCCACCGCGAAGGCCCCGTGACCAGCAGAATCGCTGGTGCGGGGCCTTTGTCGTAGGGGCGCGGCGCTAGGCCTCGACCGGGACCGGGTAGATCTCGACGGCCGGGTGGCCGGTCCGCTCGTGGATGCGGAGGACCGCATCGGCGTCGGGGGCCTCCGAGATGCACCAGACCATCCCCGACTCCGGGTCGCCCCACGCGCTCTGGAAGTCGACGCCCTCCTCGCCCTGGATGTCGACGTCCGCCTGGTGCGCGGCCTTGAGCGCCTCGGGCGTGATGCCGGTCATCCCGTGGTGAACGTCCATGAACTTCGGCATGGCTCCAACCTCCTGACGGATCGTCGGTGCACCGATTTGCACCGATTCGTCCTAGGTCTACTCCGAGCCGGGGGCCGTGGATAGGAGGTGCAGACACCGGATCGGGATGCTCGAGGGCGGCTCGACCCCGAAACTCGCACGGATCGACGGCAGCGAGTCCTACATTGCAGTCATGGCGGACATCCTGTTGGGCATCCTCGCAATCGTCGCTGGGGGCGTGATGCTCTTCGCGGGGCAGTTCGTTCTCCGGCTCGTCCTCCCCATCTGGGGCTTCTTCGCAGGGTTCGCCTTCGGGGCGGGGCTGTTCGCCTCGCTCGCGGACGAGAGCTTCCTCGGCACGGCGCTCGGCTGGGTCTCGGGCCTGGTCTTCGCCCTGGTCTTCGCCGTGCTCGCCTACCTCTACTACGCGGTGGCCGTGATCCTCGCGATGGCGGTCTTCGGCTACGTGATCGGGGCAGGCCTGGTCGTCGCCCTCGGGATCGACTGGAACTGGCTCGCGGTGCTCGTCGGCGTCGCCGTCGGCGCGGTCCTCGGTCTGGTGTCGGTCCTGGGGAACATGCCGATGATCGTGCTCGCGGTGGTCAGCTCCATCGCCGGCGCCGTCAGCGTGGTCGGCGGCCTGATGCTGCTGGTGGGCTCGCTGAACTCCGCCGACTTCACGGAGGGCAGCTTCAGCAGCGCAGTCGACGCCGGCTGGTGGTGGTACGCGCTGCTGCTGGTGCTGGCCCTGATCGGCGTCGTCGCGCAGACCCGGCAGCGGATCGTGGTGAACCGCAGCATCAACGAGGCCTGGTACGCCAAGACGGCCTGACCGGCGCTCAGTCCCTGGGTCGGTGCGCCCACGCTGCCGGTCGTAGGTAGCTCCACGACGCGACCGCGAACACTGCCGTCGACGCGACCACGGCCGTGGCCACGGGTCCCAGCCACGGCACCGGGATGAGGAAGAACACGTCGGTGTCCGTCAGGCTCGTCGGCCACCCGGTCAGCACGCGCAGGAAGAGGTAGTAGGTCAGGTCCCATACGGTGAACGCGATGAAGAACGCGGCCACCCCGTGCCAGAACCTGCGCCCCGCCAGCACCGCGACCGCGGCGAGCATGACGATGGTCGCGGCCTCCCGCGCGGTCTCGGCGCGGGCGAGGTCCGGGTCGACGAGCATCGTGCGTACTGGGTCGACGAACCGGATCACCCCGAGGTCCAGGTAGACCCGTCGCACGGGGGCGTCGTAGACGAGCTCCGTGCCCAGCGCCAGGCGCAGGTAGTGGACCACCGCCGCCTCGACGTACCCGAACCCGATCCCGAACGCGACGACGGCCCCGTAGCGCAGCCAGCGAACCCGCGACGTGCTGGTCATCCCCATGCGCGCATCGTCCCGTCCTTCCGCCCCCGAGCGCGAGGCCGTGCGGGACCTGGGGTCCGGCTAGCGTTGCGCCATGGATCGTCGCCCGCCTCCCTCGTCGGCACCGGCCGTCCGGGCCGAGGGCTGACGCGGTGCCCTCCTATCGGGTGACCGCGGCGATCGGGCTGCTCAGGCCCGGGGTCGCCGCGCCGGACGTGCTGCCGGAGGCGGTCGCGACCGCCGAGGCGATGACCACGGTCGAGGCCCACGACGTCGCCATCGTGCGGGGCGAGGCTCGCGTGACCGTCCGGTTCCAGGCCGACGACGACCAGACCGCTCGCCGGGTCGGGTGGGCCGTCCTCGCACGGCTGGACGAGCTGGCGGACATCAGCGGGCGGAGCGTCACGCGCCGGTTCGGGTCGCGGTGGTACCCGGTGCGCGCGGCGTCCTGACGGAGGGCTCGGTGGGGGAGCCGTCAGCCCGCGGCCAGCTCGGACGCGGCCTTGGCGATCCGGCGCTCGCGGGTCTCGGGGGTCTTGGCGTCCTCGATCGGCTGGACGATCGCCTTCTGGCGGCTGAACGACAGCGCGTCGAACGCCGCGCGCGCCGGGCCGACCAGCGCGGCCGCGAGGTCGTCGGGAACGTCGACGGTGCGCGGGCCGTCGTCGAACTCGATGTCCACGTCGACGTCCTCGCCGGCCGCGACGCCCGCGCCCGCGCGGTTCTCGGCGCTGACGGGGATCAAGGTCTGGCCGCCGTAGGGCGTGACCGTGCTGCGATAGGAGTAGCCGTTGATGGTGACCACCACCGGGAAGCGTGCGCCGCGGCCCATGGCCGTCACGACCTCGTCGGGGACGGGCATGCCCGTGGCGGTCTTGCCGCTCAGCTGGATCGTCGTGCGAAACCGCATGGGTCCTCCTCGCGCCGTGAGTGAGCGCCCGCGGCGCCCCGTCGCAGACTAGTCAGGCGTCGGCGTGGGCGACACGGTCGGCGGCGGACGCCGCGCCGAGCCACGTGTGCGGGTTGCGGTCCCAGCACCAGCCGAGCTTCGCGCGCCGCTCGCTGATCCACACGGCGGGGACGCGCTGGTTGGTCCCGGTCCGTGATGCCAGCAGCGAGAAGCACTTGTTGGGGCGCAGCATGTCCGGCCGGACGACGACCAGCGCGACGCCCTCGTCGATCGTCAGCGGGGTCCGGCCGCGGCCCGTGATCGTGGCCAGCGCGTCCTCCGGCCGGACGTTGCAGAACTCCGAGCCGGTGTCGACGCCCCACAGCAGGTACGGCTCGGCGGGGACGGCGATGCCCTCGATCGGGCGGTAGGTCGGCGCCTCGACGCGGTCGATGACGCTGACGCCGAGCTGCTTGCCGCGGCGCATCGCGGGAGCCACGTCGTTGAGGTCCAGGCCCGGCAGGACCAGCACGAACGGGACGTCGTCGCCCTCCACGGAGGCCGAGGTGGTCGGGGTCCGCGCGACCTCGGCCAGCGGGGCGAGCCGGGTCCGGAACGCCGTCGGGTCCTCACCGAGCAGCGCCGGGAGGCCCAGCTGGACGTAGGCCGTGATCTGGCGGTCGAGCTCGGTCCGGACGTCGGCGGCGGGGTCGAACGCCGTCGCCGCGGGCGACGGTGGTGCGACGACGGTGGGGAGCTGCGGGTCGACGGGGGTGACGGGGACGCCCATGGGCTGCTCAACGCCCCCGACCGCGCCGGGGTTCCCGCGACGCTCAGAGCAGCGGCGCGCCCTGCCCCAGCACCAGCGGCCCGCCGACGGCCCGCGCGGGCCGGGCCCGGCCCTCGCCCTCCGCGACGGCGACCGAGTAGCGGTGCGCGACGACGAGGCTCGGGGCCCCGGCATCCGACGCCTCGACCAGCACCGCGCGGGAGCCCACCGAGCTCGGGTCCGTCGCGTCACCGGGCAGGCGGCCCACCCAGGCGACCGCGGCGCGCGCGGCCCCGGAGGTCCGCACCCACTCCCGGGCGTCGGGTGTCGCGTCCGCCTCGAACCGGCGGACCTCGTGGGTGGCCGCGGGGCCACCGTCGACCAGCGCGTACGTGACCGCGGCGCCCTCGCCGGCCAGCGCCGCCTCCAGCGCCTGCTCCAGCGCGCCGAGCGCGATGTCCTGCGCTGCGGGCGACGGGGGGTACGGGAGGTCGGCGGGGGTCTGCGGCGCGACGGGCGCGAGCGAGGGGTCCGGCGCGGGCGCGACGGCGACGGGTGCGACGGGGGTGGGTGC
>NZ_JBFULZ010000269.1:0-4427 GCF_054049635.1 Cellulomonas sp. P5_C6
GTGGTCGAGGTCGGCGAGGTCGAAGTTGGTGGCGTACCCCAGGCTCATGTCTCGAGGGAGATCGGTCGGCGCGCCGACGTCACCGAACCCGGTCCCGGGGAACACCCAGAGCCCGTCGCTGACGACGTCCGGTATCCCGTCGCCCGTGACATCGCCCACGCGCACGTTGTCAGCCCCGACGTGCGCCCGCGGCGCCATCGTCTCGAACGCCGGGCCGGTGGTCGGAGTCACGGTGAGGCGGTAGTGGTTGTCCATCGCGATGCCCGACGCATTCGTGACCCGCACGAACAGCGGGCCCGCTGCGGCCGCGGAGACGAGCACGGACTCGTCGGACGACGGCCCCCAGCGGTCCGCACGCCCGAGCAGACCGCCCGAGGCGTCCCGCACCTCGATGACGGGGTCCAGCCGGTCGGCGTTGTACCAATGGTCGACAACCTCGACGTCGACCGCGTACCAGCCCCGCTCGGCCGCGGTGTAGCGGAACCAGTCGACATCACCTTCGGGCGAGAGCGTCGCGGTCGCACCGGCGTCGGTCAGAGCGCGGGCCGTCATGCGCGTGTCGTCGTCCGCACCGTCCGACCGCCAAGGCCCGAGAGGGACCGCCACTGCCGCGGGTGCGTCGTCAGACGCGGTGACGGCGGCCGCAGCATCGATGAGCCCGAACCCGTAGAACGGGTCGACCCCTCGCCGACCCACGTCGTTGGCGGTGCGCTCGAGCCGCAGCTCCAGCTCGGCAGGGGAGAGGTCCTCTCGCGCGAGCACCAGCGCCGCAACACCGGCGACGACCGGTGCCGCGTACCACGACCCGTCGCCCGTGGTGTAGCCCCACGTCGGCACCGGTCCGTACAGGCTCACGCCCGGTGCTGCGAGCGACACCGTGTCGCCCCACCGCGAGAGCGGCGCGAGCCGCCCGTCGTTGTCGGTCGCCGTGACGGAGATCAGGCCGGCCACCTCCGGGGCGTAGGCAGCGGGATACGCCGGCGCATCCGTCGCCGTGCCTCCGGCCGGAGCGACGACGAGGGCTCCGGCCGCAACGGCATCCTTGATCGCGGCGAGCAGCACGGGGCTCGGCTCGTCGCCCGACATCGACAGGTCGACGATGTCTGCGCCGTGGTCCACCGCCCACTCGATGCCCTCCGCCACGTCCGAGTCGGCGCTCGTCCCATCGGGGCCGACGACGCGGACCGGCAGGATCATCGCCTGAGGGGCGACACCCGCGGAGCCGACTCCGTTGTCAGCGCTCGCAGCGATGATGCCGGCCATGACCGTCCCACTGCCTGCGGGGTCGTCGGCGTCGTCGTCGTGGTCCACCAGGTCGATCCCGGGAAGAACGCCACCGACCAGGTCCTCGTGGGTCGCCTCGACACCCGTGCCCAGGACGGCCACGACGACGCCGTCGCCCACGGACTCGTCCCACGCCCGCGGCAGCCGGATCAGGTCGAAGTAGGTGGCCGACCAGGGGACGAGCGGGTCGGACGGCCACTGGCTGGTGGTCCGGACGTGGTCGACCTGGGCGTCGTCGACGCCGGCCGACGCCGCGAGCTCCGCAGCGACCTCGACCGGATCGTGGTCCCCAACGGCCAGCTGGACGTACCCCGTGCTCCCCACGTCGCCATCGAGTGCGGCGTCGGCTGCATCGACGACAGCCATCTGCTGAGCCCCCGACGTGCCGGCCGCGAACTTGACGAGCACATGGTCAGCGTCGGCGGAGTCGTCCGACGCTCCCACCAGATCGTCGGCTTGTTTGGCGCTCTGGGCCGACGTCCCGGAGTGGTCGCCATCCTCGAGGGCGCGTGCGGGCGCGGCCGCGAGGGAGAGGGGCACGGCAACGAGAAGCGTCGTGGCGGCGACGAGGAGGCGGGACATCGAGTACTCCAGCTGGGGTCAACTGCCCGACTGGCGTTCATCGAGGCGGGCGCAGCGTACTGACTCCGCGCGCCTCCCTGAAATCCCCGTGTCGCGGACCGGCTGAAGCCACGCAAAAGCCGGCACCGGGCGAGGTATCGAGAGTCGCGAGAGCCCGACCGCACGTGATTCCGCCGGATCGACGAGGGTGCTGGGGCTGACGTGCGCGCAGGGCCGGGTCTCCACCCTCCTGGAGACCCGACCCTGCGACGTCCACCCCAGCGTGCCTCGCCGCCGTCACCGAGTCAAGTGGTCATTGACGATGGTCATATGCACTATCTCGCGTCGGTGAGTCGTCCGCGCGCTCCGCAGTTCCAGACTCCGAGTCCTGAAGGCCGCGCGGAGCGAGCTGAAGAACATCGGCTACGAGATCTTCGTCGGCGTGCTGTCGCTGCTGTCGATCTTCGACCTCGTGCTGATCGGCTTCGCCCGGCGCGGCGGCGATCTCGACCAGGTGCTGCTGGTCATGAACGCGATCTTCAGCGGCACCTCCTCATCGACTTCACCTACCGGCTCGCGACCGCCCCCTCGCGCAGCGCGTACTTCTTCCGGCACTTCGGCTGGGCGGACCTGCTGGCCAGCGTGCCGTTCCCGCAGTTCAAGTTCCTGCGGATCTTCCGCCTGGTGCGGGTGTTCCGGCTGCTGCGCGAGGTGGGCGGTCGGGCCGTCGTACGCAGCCYGCTCCGCGACCGGGCCGAGAGCGCGCTCCTGATCCTGCTGCTCACGGGCATCCTCGTGCTCCAGTTCGGCAGCCTCGAGATGCTCCGCGTCGAGCACGCCGCCCCCGGCGCCAACATCACGACCGCGTCCGACGCGCTCTGGTACACGATCGTCACCATCTCGACCGTCGGCTACGGCGACCAGTACCCCGTGACCAACGCCGGCCGCGTCGTCGGGGTCGTCATCATCGTGGTCGGCGTCGGCATCTTCGGGACGTTCACCGGCTACCTGGCCAACCTCTTCCTGGCTCCCCGCAAGCGGCCGACCGGGACTGTCGACGAGCCCACGCAGCTGGACCGGCTCCGCGCCCTCCTGGCCATGCCCGACGTCACCGTCGCGGACGTCGACCGGCTCCTCGAGCTGCGTGGCGACACGTCGACCGGGGGCGACGCACCCCTCACGTGAGGTCGAGCGTCAGCGTCCGTCCCCAGTCGTGCTGGCTCTCCAGCTCGAACCCGACGCGGTGATAGAAGGCGACCGCGCCCTGGTTGCGGTCGTCGACGCCCAGGTAGAGGCCCGGTACGCCACGGCCCCGCAGCGCCGCGGACAGCGTCTCGACCAGCCGGCGCCCGAGGCCCTGCCCCTGGGCGCGGGGCAGCAGGTCGATGTGCATGTGCGCCGGGAACCGCTCGAAGAGCGCCTCGTCCGCCCGCGGCCACTCGTGGATCCGCTCGATCAGCACGTGGTCCTCGCTGCCGTCGCGCGGGTCCTCCCGGCGCGGGTAGCGGGCCCGCAGGGCCGGCCACCAGGCCTGCTCGAGCCACTGCTCGAACCGGGCCGTGTCGGCCGTCGCCACGATGTAGCCCACCAGCCCGAGCTCGTCGACGACGACGAACGTGAGGCCGGGGTCGGCGATCGGGTACGGCCCGGCGTAGAGGTGGGGCAGCAGGTCGGGGTCCCCGTACAGCGACGTCGCGTCGCCGCCCACCTCGCCCGTCAGCAGGCAGATGCGGTAGATCGACGGCAGGTCGGACGGGTGGAACGGCCGGATCACAGCGGGCATGACCACGACCTTCTCACGGGCTCACAGGAATCAGGGGTCCAGGATCGGCGTCGACGTGCCGATGACACGAGTGTGACGCTCATCACCGACTCCGCCCCCGACCTGCTGCACCAGGTGCTCGTCGTCGCCGTCGGCAAGTGCGACGACGACGGCAACAGCGTCGGCCCCCTGTACAGCGTGCTCAGCTGCGCCCCCGCCCTGCGCCCGGGTGCGGTCGTCGCCACGCCCGACGAGGCGTTCGCGCTCGCGCGGCAGCACATCGGCGCCCAGCCCGATCCCGAGACCTACGAGATCGTCAGCCTGCTGGCCTGACGGAGCCTGCTGACAAATCGTCACGACTCAGTCACCCTGAGTCATGGCGACGCCCCCGGCCGGTCCCCGCACCGACGTCTCGCGCGCCGCCCCCGACTCGGACGGCGCCCACCGGTCGGCCTTCCCGCCGATCGCCAGCTACGCGTTCCTGTCCGACTGCGAGTCGAACTGCCTGATCTCCCCCGCCGGCGCCGTCGAGTGGATGTGCGTACCCCGGCCCGACTCGCCCAGCATCTTCGCGTCGATCCTCGACCGCGGCGCCGGGTCCTTCYGCGTGGGTCCGCACGGCATCCGCGTCCCGACGGCCCGCCGCTACCTGCCGGGCACCCTGGTCCTGGAGACGACCTGGCAGACGCCGACGGGCTGGCTGATTGTCCGCGACGCGATGGTGATGGGGCCCTGGCACAACCAGGACGAGCGGTCCGCGACCCACCGCCGCACCCCCACCGACGACGACGCCGAGCACATCCTGCTGCGGACCGTCACC
>NZ_JBFULZ010000270.1:0-4413 GCF_054049635.1 Cellulomonas sp. P5_C6
ACCCCACGCAGACCACCTTCAACGGAGTCACGTACCCCGTCCAGGTGGCGTGCACCCCGAAGGTGGTCTATACGGACGGACCGGACTACGTCCGGGGCTCCACCGGCGTCACGATCTTCCCCGACCAGATCGGGCTGGCCGCGACGTTCGACCAGCAGCTCGCCTACGACAAGGGCGTCGCCCAGGCCGACGAGGCGTTTCGGTCCGGCAAGAACGTCATCCTCGGCCCGGGGGTCGCCTCCGGTCGGACGCCGCTGTCCGGCCGGACACCGGAGTACCTCGGCGAGGACTCCCTGCTCTCCGGCACCATGGCCGCCGCCACGGTCAACGGCATCCAGAAGGGCAACCCGAGCCAGCCTGTGATGGCCGTCATCAAGCACTACGTGGGCAACGAGCAGGAGCTCGACCGGCAGACCAGCTCGTCGAACATCGACGGTCGCACGCTCCGCGAGGTCTACAACCTGCCGTTCAAGATCCTCATCGACGAGTCGAACCCCGGCGGGGTCATGTGCTCGTACAACCAGATCAACGGGGTGTACGCCTGCGAGAACCCGGTGCTCAACAACCTCCTCAAGGGCGACACCGGATACCAGGGATACGTCGTCTCGGACTTCGGTGCCGTGCACAGCACCGCACCGTCCCTGGCGGCCGGCCTCGATCAGGAGCTCAACCGTCCGCGCTTCTACACGCCGGCCACCATCGGCGCGGCCATCGACAACGGCTCGGTCACCGTCGCGCAGGTCGACGCCGCCGCGTTCCGGGTCGTCCGTGCCTACATCGCCAACGGCCTGTTCGACCACCCCCTGCCTGACGTGCCGTCCACCAGCTCGTCGACCGACGCGCACAAGGCACTGGCAGCACAGATCGCCTCGGAGAGCTCGGTGCTGCTCAAGAACGACGGCAACGTCCTGCCGCTGACGGCCTCGACCAAGACGATCGCCATCATCGGTCCGACGGCGTCGAACACGCCGACCAACGGCGTCAGCGCAGGCACCGTGTGCCAGCAGGCGGCGGGTCCGTTCGGCGGCGCCGGCAACGCATGCCCGAACCCGGTCGCACCGCTCGACGCCATCACCGCTCGCGCCGCCCAGGTCGGTGCGACCGTCACGTTCGACAACGGCGCCGACCTCACCAGCGCCGCCGCGACGGCCGCGGCCGCGGACGTCGCGATCGTCTTCGGCTACGCCAAGCAGGGCGAGTTCGCCGACCGGACGACACTCGACCTGGACAACAACGGGGACGCGCTCATCGCCGCGGTGGCCGCCGCCAACGCCAAGACCGTGGCCATCCTCGAGACCGGGACGGCGACACCCATGCCGTGGCTCGCGAGCGTCACGAGCGTGGTCGAGGCCTGGTACCCCGGAGAGCAGCAGGGCACTGCACTCGCTCGTCTGGTCTACGGCGACGACAACTTCGTCGGCCGACTTCCCATGACGTTCCCGAAGTCGCTCGCGGACACGCCGACGAGCACGCCGCAGCAGTACCCGGGCACCTTCGCCGACGGATCGACCACCCGCCCGACCGGCAGCACGGCGATCCGTCAGGTCAGCTACAGCGAGGGCCTCCTGGTGGGCTACAAGTGGTACGCGGCGAAGAACATCGCACCGCTCTTCCCGTTCGGGTACGGCCTGTCGTACACGGGCTTCGCGTACAACAACGTGAAGGTCACCTCGAAGTCGAACGGCAAGAAGCCGATCGATGTCTCCTTCCTGGTCACCAACGTCGGGCCGAAGCCGGGGACCGAGACCGCCCAGGTCTACCTGACGCTCCCGTCGGCAACGGGTGAGCCGAAGCGCCTCGTCGGCTACGCCAAGGTCTCTCCGAAGGTCGGCAGAGGCGAGCGCGTGAACATCACCATCGATCCGAGCGCGGCGGACCTGCCGCTGTCGTACTACGACACGACGACCCATGCCTGGGTGATCGCTCCCGGCACGTACTCGGGCGAGGTGGGCACCTCAGCCGCGAACACCGTCCTGACCGGCACGTTCACGGTGGGCTAGGACTTACCGAGAGAGACGCCCGCTCCACTTGCGTGGGGCGGGCGTCTCGCTCGGGAGCGCYCGGCCGCGGCTGAGTACGTGCGCGAGCGAACGCTAAATGGGACAGATCGCCGAGTTCTCAGTCCTATCGCCGCGTCGTTACATCGCGAAGAACTCACCCCGCGATCATCGCGTGCCTACCCAGACGTATGGAGGAGGGGCTCCCCAGCCCGCACGCCGGTGCCCGGTCGCCGAACCCGGGGCCGTTCTGCGTCAGGCGTGTGCCGCGGGCAGGATCCGGTCGAGCCAGCGCGGCAGCCACCAGTTGTAGCGGCCCAGGAGGGTCATCGCGGACGGCAGCAGCACGGCCCGCACCACGGTCGCGTCGATGATGACGGCGGCCGCCAGGCCGATCCCGAGCTGCATGAACTMGACGAGCGACAGCGACGCGAAGATCGCGAACACCGCGACCATGACGATCGCTGCGCTGGTCACGACGCCCGCCGACGCGGTGACCCCGCGCGAGACCGCGACGCGCGTGGAGACGCCGGGCACGTGCTCCTCGCGGATCCGGCTGACGACGAACACGTGGTAGTCCATCGAGAGCCCGAACAGGATCACGAACAGGAACAGCGGGAGCCAGTCGACGACGAAGCCGGTGTCCGTGACGCCGAGCAGGTCGGCACCCGCGCCGTGCTGGAACACCAGCACGAGCAGCCCGTACGCGGCACCGACCGACAGCGCGTTGAGGACGATCGCGGTCGCCGCGACGACGAGCGACCGGAACGCGATCAGCAGCACGACGAAGCTCGTGGCGACGACGAAGAGGATGACGAGCGGCAGGTGGGAGGAGAGGGTGCTGCCGAAGTCGACCGTCCGGGCGGCGTCGCCGGTCACCGCGACCGACGTCCCGGGCAGCTCGGAGTGCAGCGCCGGCACCAGGTCGTCGCGGAGCAGGGCGAGAGATGCGGCGGCCGGKGCGCCGCTCGGGTCACCGGCGACGGGCAGGTCCAGGCGCGCAGTCCGGCCGTCGGGGGAGACGTCCAACGAGACGCCGGACAGGTCGGCGAACCGCCCGCTGGACAACGCGTCGGCGACGAGGCCGTCGGTCGCAGCCTTCGTGGCCGACAGGTCGAGCGGGGCGTCGTCGGTCGACCAGACGGCGATCGTGTGGGCAGACCCCTCCTGCGGGAACGCCTCCGTGAGAGCGACGTACGGGGCGATCGCCGGGACGGACTCGCCCATCGTCTCCATGCTCGCCTCGCCGGTCTTCATGCCCAGCGCGGGCAGGGCGAGGGCGACGAGCGCGACGGTCGCCAGCACCAGCGAGACGGCGGGCCTGGCGAGGATCACGCGCATGGCGGCCGGCCAGAACCGGGGCTTGCCGGGACGGCTCAGGCGGTGCAGCAGCGGGATGCGGGGCCGGTCGATGGCGCCGCCGAGCAGCGACAGCATCGCGGGCAGCGCCGTGAGCGATCCGAGCACCGCGACGGCGACGACGAGCATCGTCCCGACCGCCATCGACGTGAACACCGACGCGCCGGCGAAGAACAGTCCCGCCATCGACACGATGACCGCCAGGCCCGACGTGACGACGGCGCGCCCGCTCGTCGCAGCGGCGATGTCGATCACCGAGCGACGGTCCGCGCCGCGGGCCATCTCCTCGCGCATGCGGCGCACGTAGAACAGGGAGTAGTCGACGCCGACGGCCATGCCGACGAGCAGGATGACGCTGCTGAGCGTGTCGGTCGCGGGAATCAGGTGCGACACGAGCGCAGCCAGCCCGATCGCCGACCCCACGGACGAGAGCGCGAGCAGCACGGGCACCCCGGCCGCGAGGATCGCGCCGAACGCGAGCAGCAGGATCGCGAAGGTCACGGGCAGGCTGAGCTTCTCGGCGCTCGCGAAGTCGCTGCTCACCTGGTCGTCGATCGCGACGTCGAGGGACGCGCTGCCGACCTCGTGGATCGCCAGGTCGGGGTGGACGGCGGCCACCTGGTTCGTCGCCGCGATGACCGGGACGACGGCCTTGCTCGCCGCCGCGTCGGCCTCGGCACCGGTCGCCGATCCGACCCCGAGCGTCAGTGGCACGAGGGCGGAGCGTCCGTCGGTCGATCGCACGGGATCGCCGGTCGTGGCGACCTCGGGCAGGTCGGCCCAGGCGTCGTGCAGGTCGGTCGTGACCGCGGCGAGGGCAACATCGCTGAGGGCAGTGCCGACGGGCGCCTGCACCAGCACCCGCTCGGAGGTGTCCGGCGGGAAGCCGGCGCGCTCGAGCGCCATGTCGGCCCGCCCGGACTCGCCCGTCCCCTGCTCGGCTGCCGTCTGCGAGCGTGTGCCGGCGGCGAGCCCGCCGACGAGCGTGCCCGCGACGAGCAGGACCCACAGACCGAGCGCCGCCCATCGGTGCGTCGCGCTCCACCGGGCGATGCGC
>NZ_JBFULZ010000271.1:0-4398 GCF_054049635.1 Cellulomonas sp. P5_C6
CGCCGGGGCCGCAAGGGCCGGGGCGCACGCGGACGCATGACCGTCACTACAGGTGCGACGGGACCGTCAGAGACGCTCGCCGACGTACGTGGTGAGCGCGACGAGGCTGTTCGAGTAGCCCCACTCGTTGTCGTACCAGGCGATGATCTTGACCAGGTCGCCGCTCACCTTGGTGAGCTTCGAGTCGAAGATGCTCTGGTGCGGGTTCGTGACGATGTCGCTCGACACGATCTCGTCCTCGACGTACTCGAGGATGCCCTTGAGCGGGCCCTCGGCAGCGGCCTTCACCGCGGCGTTGACCTCGTCGACGGTGACCTCGCGCGAGGCCGTGAACGTCAGGTCCGTGGCCGAGCCCGTGATGACGGGGACGCGGAGCGCGAAGCCGTCGAGCTTGCCCTTGAGCTCCGGGAGGACGAGCGCCACGGCCTTGGCCGCACCGGTCGACGTCGGGACGATGTTCTGCGCAGCGGCGCGGGCACGGCGGAGGTCCTTGTGGGGGCCGTCCTGCAGGTTCTGGTCACCCGTGTAGGCGTGGATCGTGGTCATGAGGCCACGCTCGATGCCGATCGAGTCGTTGAGCGCCTTGGCCACCGGGGCCAGGCAGTTCGTCGTGCACGACGCGTTCGAGATGATGTGGTGCACCGCGGCGTCGTAGTCCGTGTGGTTCACACCGACGACGAACGTGGCGTCCTCGTTGGACGCCGGAGCCGAGATGATGACCTTCTTGGCGCCGGCCGTCAGGTGCGCCTTGGCCTTCTCGGCGTTGGTGAAGAAGCCCGTCGACTCGATCACGATGTCGGCGCCCAGCTCGGCCCACGGGAGGTTCGCGGGGTCGCGCTCCTCGAGCGCACGGATCTTCTTGCCGTCGACGATGATGTTGTCGTCGTCGAAGGCGACGCTCAGCGGGAACCGGCCCAGCACGGTGTCGTACTTGAGCAGGTGCGCGAGCGTCTTGTTGTCCGTGAGGTCGTTCACGCCGACGATCTCGATGTCGGCACCGGACGCGATGATCGCCCGGTAGAAGTTACGCCCGATACGGCCGAAGCCGTTGATACCGACGCGGATGGTCACTTGCCCTCCTCGGCAGCGCCGACGGGGGGCCGGCGCACACATTTTGGTGATGGGGTCACGCACGCCGCTGTGCGCTCCGGACGCCTACGGCACGGGCTGTCGTACATGCCCAGCACGTGACCGTCGTGTGACGTTCGGATGACACGACCCTATACCAGGTGACCGGAGTCACGCCGCGACGTAGGTCCCTGGTGAGACGCCGCGGGACTCCCTCAGAGGTCGAGCAGGTCCGGGCTGAGGCCCGCCTCGGTGTCCGGGATGCCCAGCTCGGCCGCGCGCTTGTCCGCGGTCGCCAGCAGGCGCCGGATGCGGCCGGCGACGGCGTCCTTGGTCAGCGTCGGCTCGGCGAGCTTGCCCAGCTCCTCGAGCGACGCCTCCTTGTGCGCGAGGCGCAGCTCGCCCGCCTCGCGCAGGTGCTCCGGGAGCTCGTCGCCCAGGATCTCGAACGCCCGCTCGACGCGTGCTCCCGCGGCCACGGCCGCGCGAGCAGACCGGCGCAGGTTCGCGTCGTCGAAGTTGGCGAGCCGGTTCGCGGTGCCCCGGACCTCGCGCCGGACCCGGCGCTCCTCCCAGACCAGCATGGTCTCGTGCGCGCCCAGGCGGGCCAGCATCGCGCTGATGGCGTCGCCGTCCCGGATCACCACGCGGTCGATCCCCCGCACCTCGCGGGCCTTCGCGGCGATCCCGAGGCGACGGGCGGCACCGACGAGCGCCAGCGCGGCCTCAGGTCCCGGGCAGGTGACCTCGAGGGCGGACGACCGGCCCGGCTCCGTGAGGGAGCCGTGTGCCAGGAACGCGCCACGCCACGCGGCCTCGGCCTCGGCGACGCCGGCCGAGACGACCTGCGGCGGAAGGCCACGCACGGGCCGGCCACGGTTGTCGAGCAGCCCGGTCTGGCGGGCCAGCGACTCGCCGTCCTTGACCACCCGCACGACGTACCGGCTGCCCCGGCGCAGACCGCCGCCGGACACGACGATGATCTCGCTCTCGTGCCCGTAGACCTCGGCGATCGCCTGCCGCAGACGCCGGGCCGCGATGCCCGTGTCCAGCTCCGCCTCGATGACGATCCGACCCGAGATGATGTGCAAGCCACCCGCGAACCTCAGGGTGGCCGAGACCTCGGCCTTCCGTGAGGACGTCTTGTCCACCTTCAGACGGGCGAGCTCGTCCTTCACCTGTGCCGTCAACGCCATGGCTGCATCCTGCCATTGCAGGACGCGTGCCCGGGACCGGTCCGGTCACCTACTCGGGTGGGTTCTCGCGGGTCCCGACGTCCCCGAGGAAGCCGTCCAGCACGTCCGAGTAGGCCCCGGCGAGCCGCAACGGGTCGTGGCGGGGGGTGCCGTCGCCGCGGCTGACCTGGCGCAGGAGCAGGCGTGCTCCCAGGTCGGCGCTCCGCGCGGCCAGCGCCGACACGTCCTCGACCGCCGACGGGTCGGCCACCACCGCGTCCACCCGCAGCTCCGGCGCGTGCGCCCGCAGCACGTCGAGGTACTGGTCCGCGCTCATGCCGGCCGTCTCCCCCGATTCACCCGAGGAGAGGTTGAGGGTCAGGATCGTGCGTGCGCTCGTCCGGCCCAACGCGTCGCGCAGGCCCGGTACCAGCAGGTGCGGGAGGACGGACGTGTACCAGGAGCCCGGACCGAGGACCACCCAGTCCGCGGCCTCGATGGCCGCCACGGCCTCCGGGCAGGCGGGCGGGTCGGCCGGCTCGAGACGCACCTGCGTGATCGTCCCCGAGGTGACCGCGACGGCGCTCTGCCCGACCACGCGCCGAGTCGTCCCGGCGCGGTCGACGACGTCGGCCTCGATGAGCAGCGGCACCGACGCCATCGGCAGCACGCGTCCCCGGGCACCGAGCAGCTTGCCCACCCAGTCCAGACCCTCGACCGTGTCCCCGAGCAGCTCCCAGAGCGCCACGATGAGCAGGTTGCCCACCGCGTGGTTGTCCAGGTCCCCGGACGAGCGGAACCGGTGCTGCAGCAGGTCGCGCCAGGTCCGGCCCCAGTCGGAGTCGTCGCACAGCGCGGCCAGCGCCATCCGCAGGTCACCGGGCGGCAGGACGCCCAGCTCGTCGCGCAGCCGCCCGGAGGAGCCGCCGTCGTCGGCGACCGTGACGACCGCGGTGATGCGGTCCGTCATCAGGCGCAGCGCCGACAACGACGCCGACAGGMCGTGGCCACCACCCAGAGCGACGACGGCCGGCGCGGCCGCCCTCATTCCTTGCCGAGGTCCCGGGCCGACACGGCGACGAGGTGCCCCCGGTCCCGCAGCCTGGCCGCGATGGCCTCGCTGACCGCGACCGACCGGTGCTTGCCGCCCGTGCAGCCCACCGCGATGGTGACGTACCGCTTCTCCTCGTTGAGGTAGCCGGCGAGCACCGGCTCCAGCGCGTCGACGTACCGCTCCACGAACGTCACGGCGCCCGGCAGGCCGAGCACGTAGTCGCGCACCGGCGCGTCCCGCCCGGTCAGGTGCCGCAGCTCGGTGATCCAGTACGGGTTGGCGAGGAACCGCATGTCGACGACGTGGTCCGCGTCCAGCGGGAGCCCGTACTTGAACCCGAACGAGACCACGGAGATCCGCAGGGCGTCCTCGGAGCCGCTGGCGACGACCGCCCGGACCTCCCGCGCGAGGTCGTGCACGTTCAGCTCGGACGTGTCGATGAGCGTGTCCGCCCGCTCGCGCAGGTCCGCGAGCACCGCCCGCTCCTCCGCGATGCCGTCGAGGATCCGGCCCTGGCCCTGCAGCGGGTGCGGGCGGCGGACCTGCTCGAACCTCCGGACCAGCACCTCGTCCGAGGCGTCGAGGAACAGGATCCGGTACTCGACCCCCGACTCGCGCAGCCCCTGCAGCACCGGCGAGAGGTCCCGGAAGAACTCGCGCCCACGCACGTCGATCACAGCGGCGAGCCGTTGCGCGCCCGCGCCGGCCGGCCCGCTGGTGAGCATGCCGACGAGGTGCGTGAGCATCTGCGCCGGGAGGTTGTCGATGACGTACCAGTCGAGGTCCTCGAGCACCGCGGCCGCCCGGGTCCGGCCCGCCCCCGACATGCCGGTGATGATGAGGACCTGCGGCTGGCTCAGGTGGGGCGCCTCGGTGGCCGCCTCGAGGGCGGGGATCCCGGCGGGCACCGTGATCGGCGAAGGCTCGTCGCTCATGCGTCCAGCATGCCAGCCGACCCGGCCACCGGTGCCGGCGACACCGGCGCGGCGGCGGCGCTTCCCCCGGCCGTGCCGTTCCCCGTCCCCGCATCGGGGTTCGTCCCCGCCCCGGCACCCGGGTTCGCACCCGTGCCGGTGGCCGCCAGCGCGGCGACGACCGCCG
>NZ_JBFULZ010000272.1:0-4342 GCF_054049635.1 Cellulomonas sp. P5_C6
GGTGTGCGGCGCTGGTGTGCGGCGCTTGCTCGAGGACGCCGGCGTGGCCGTCGTCGGCACAGCAGCCGATGCCGAAGCACTGATGGTGCTCGTCTCCGAACACCGACCCAATGTGGCGATCGTCGACATTCGCATGCCTCCGACCTATACGGACGAAGGCGTGGTGGCCGCCGCAGCCATCCGACGCCACTATCCGGATGTCGGGGTCCTGGTGCTGTCACACCACCTGGAGTCCGAGTACGCGTTGCGCGTGATCGGGGAAGTTCCGGAACGCGTCGGCTACCTCCTGAAGGAGCGCGTGAGCGCCGTCGAAGTTCTTGTTGACGCGATCCATCGGGTGGACGACGGCGAGTGCGTCATCGATCCGACGATCGTCTCTCGCCTGATGCATCGGCGGCGGGAAAGCTCCGTGGTCGACCTGCTCACGGGCCGTGAACGGGAGGTGCTCGCACTCATGGCTGAGGGTCGCTCGAACCAAGCGATCAGCGGGCGACTGTTCCTCAGCCTCCGCACCGTCGAACACCACGTGCGATCGGTGTTCGACAAGCTCGGCCTCGCCGAGTCACCGGACGACCATCGACGCGTGCTGGCCGTCGTCGCGTACCTACGAGGGTGACCATCAGCACCGTCATCGACGTCGCCACCGGCGCGGTGCTTCTCGTCGCCGGCTGCTGGACATGGCTCAGTCGCCGTGACAGCCGGCTCGGCCTGTGGATGGTCCTCAGCGGAGTCGCTTGGTTTGCCGCGTATCCGCTGCCGCTCGCGGTGCTCGCGGCCAGAGCACCGCTCGCACAGGCGATGATCACGTTCCCGTCCGGGCGGGCGCGGCAATGGGCGCTACGAGCGGCGGTCGCGATCGCATACGTCAGCGTGGTCCTCGCCACCGTCCTCGACGAAGACGTGGGTGCTCTGTTCCTCGCCGCGCTCGTGCTCGGCATCTCAGGTCACGCTGCGCTGGCGACCACCGGTCCGGCGCATCGCGGTGCCGTGCACGCGTTCACAGCGGCCGCGTTCTTCGCCGGAGCGCTCATCGTCCTGCCGGTTCAGCACGCGGTGGGGTTCGCCTCGGTGCAGACGGCGGCCGATCTCTCGTCCGTCCTGATCGCCACGTCAGCGATCTGGTTGGCGGTGGCCGCCGCGCGCGCTCGGTGGACCGAGTCCTCTGCTCTCGGGCTCGTCGTTGACGTCGGCAGGCGTGCTGGCGGACTACGCGAAAGGCTCCGACGCACGGTAGGAGACCCAAGCTTGGAGCTCGGGTACCGGATCGCCGGGACCGAGTCCTACGTTGACGAGTCCGGGTCTCGGATCACGACGGGTCGTGCCGGGCGAACCGTGACGCCGATCGTGGACCAGGGCCGTCAGATCGCGATCGTCGTCCACGACGAGTCCATACCCCTCGACGACTACCTGCGCTCGGCGATCCTCTCGGTAGCCCGCCTCACAGCGACCACCGCGACGATGCAGGCCGAGTCGCGCGAGCGCGTGAGCCAACTCGCTCGCTCGCGAACTCGGTTTGTGCAGGCGGCTGACGACGAGCGCCGACGCATCTCGGCGCGGATCGATACGGGGCCCGGTCAGAGGCTTCGCGAGGTCGAGCACCTGCTCTCCGTCGCGCTGGCCACCCTGCCGCCGGGCGACGCCGACCAGCTGGGCGCGATCTCGCAGGAAGTGTCGACCGCTGCCGATGAGCTGGCCCGCCTGGCCCGCGGCTCGCTGCCACGGCTGGTCGTGGACGACGGACTGCGTGCGGCACTCATCGACATCGCCGCTCGATTCCCGTGCCCCGTCAGCGTCGACGTCCCGTCGGTTCGCATGAAGCCGATCATCGAATCCACGACCTACTTCGTCTGTGCCGAAGCGCTCGCGAACGTCGCCAAGCATGCCGGGGCGTCGCGGGTGAACGTCACGGTGACGCTCGAGGAGGATGCCGTGCGCGCCTCGATCGTCGACGACGGACGTGGCGGCGCGCCATCGAGTCCCGACGGCCGCGCGCGCGGATCGGGACTCGATGGCCTGGTGGACCGGGTGGAAGCGCTGAACGGACGTCTGGTGATCGAGAGTCACGAAGGCCGAGGGACCGCCCTGCAGCTCTGGATTCCCGAGGCGATCACGGCACCCGCGTCCACGGCTTGACCCGGATCGGAGTCGGGCACACGCCGATGGCGTCGTCGCGGATCAGCGTCAGGGTGTCGCTCTGCACGCTCCAGCGACAGACCCACTTCTCACCGTTGGATTGGAGCATCGTCAGTACGTCGCCCCGCACCGAGTACGTTCCCCCGCTGGACAGCGTCCCGTCCGGGTTGAACGTCATCGTGAAGTCGCCGTAGTTGCCCGGACCGATCTCGCCCGTGTCGTAAAGATCAGAAGCCGCCAACTCGTCCCGGGTGAAGCTGACCTGCCATTGCGATCCGTCGAGCACGCTCGCCTCGCCTGTGGACGTCGAATCCGACGCGCACACGACCGAGTCCGGAGCCGCGCCGACGTCCGCCTTCAGCTGCTCGATCTGTGCCAGGAAGTCCTTGCTCGCCGGGTCCTGGGAGATCGCCGAGTAGACCGGATCGAGGGCGTGCCTAAGGCCGGCGAGCTGCCCGGGCTCCGCAGACAGAACTTTCATCGCGGTCCGACAGATCGTCGCGCCAGTCTCGACGTCCTCCGCCCGGTCGGCCTTCAACGAACCGACCACGGCGGCCTCACCCGCGGCGCGGAGCGCGTTCTGGTGGGCGGGATCGAGTGAGTCGAGCACCTTCTTGTTGATCACGAAGACCAAGGGCCGCGAGACGACGTTGAGATTCCCCGTCACCGACTGGGCGCCATCGGTGTAGCCGTTTCCTACGATGGCGCCCAGCTGAGTCACCACCCCATCCTTTCCGTCAAGAGCCATCCCGGAATGCCCGAGGACACTGGTTGCGCCCAGGGTGTCGAACGTCAGGCGAGACACGTCCCCGTCGTCGCGCCAGATCGTGGCGCCGGAGAAGTCAGCTGGTGCGCGGAAGTCGCGGTCCACACCCATCACCTTTCTCAGCGGTCCTGGCAGCACTGCGACGGCCTCGAGACCGTCGTGCTTGACGCTCTCGAGCATGGCCTGCGGGATCCCTGCCTCGAAGATCGCTCCTTCGAGGTCGTAGCTGTCGACGAGCAAGGGCGCGAGCAGGGCGGGGAAGGTGGTCTCGCCGATCGAGTCGAAGGCTCGGGCACCGACCCAGGCCATGTCGACCTTGCCCGAAGCGACGTCGGACAACAGCCCGGCCTCTCCGCCGACGTCGGGTCCGGGCTTCCACCCTGTGGCGACCTTGATGTGCAAGGTTCCGTCCGAGACCTTCTCGACCTGCGTCTGATACTCGGAGACCGGTGGGTCGATCCCGTCGTTCAGGCTGGCCAGAGTCAGTGTTGTCTGCGGCGGACCGCCCGCGCGATTGCTCGGCGGGCTGACCGAGCATCCGGCGACGGCGAGCGCGATCGTGCACGCAAGCGCGAGTACTCCGCTCGCGCTGAGCGGAGGGCGGGTCCTACCGGCCAGTTCCGTATTCGGCATTGTCGTCTTCCTTCCGGCACTGCGCAGGGATCCGTGCGCAAGAACGACCGTAGGAACGCTCGGGCACCCGAGGCATCGGTGCGAGCCTCTCGTTGTCACTCGGCCGCGGTGGGTGGCACCACCCATCCTCAGGCCGCGATCGAGGGCCCTCGGCCGCCTGACCAGCCAGAGGATCACCCAGACGCGCTGCAACACACCCAGGGACTGTCCCGGGCCAGCTGCGCTGCACACCGGTGCGACGGTCAGCCGGTTGCGTCGGTCCAGCGGATGTCGGTGGTCCGTCGGCCCGGGCTTGGCCATCTCGCGCACGGTCCCCCCGCATGTCCCGCATCCCGACCAGACGGTGCGCCGCGACCGCGTCGTAGGCGGCCGCGAGGACGATCTTGCGGATGTCGCCGCCCGCCACCTCGAGGCCGGCGGCCAGGAATTCGGCGTCCATCGGGTCGGCCGGGTCGGTACACGGCAGCTGCGCGTGCCTCGCACGCCTGTGCCGGCACCCGCGGCATGCGTGACGGCCGCCGGCGGCGTGACGCCTGCGGTCGCCCGCGCCTAGGGCTGCCGATGCCGCTGGGTTTCCGGGTGGAGTCGGCAAGGGACCAGCCGGCGTCGACCAGTCGATCAAATCCGCGACGGCGAGTAGGCGCCCACCAGGCCAGATAGGCTGCCTCACCGCACTTGAACCTGTGACCGAAAGTGTGGGCTTTTGGCCCGCCGATCAAATCTCAGGCCTGGTGAGACACCGTCTCACCAGGCCTGATAAGTCGGGCTACAGGATTTGAACCTGCGACCCCTTGAAGAATCCCGGGGCCG
>NZ_JBFULZ010000273.1:0-4327 GCF_054049635.1 Cellulomonas sp. P5_C6
GGCGCGTGCCGTCGGGCCGGTGCACCGGCGTCGCGACGGCGGCCGCCACCAGCGCGCCCGCGCCGATGCCGAGAACMTTGAGGCCGCCGGTCGTCAGCTCACCGCGCGCCAGGGCACCGAGGTGCCCCCGCAGCCCCTTGCGCCGCGCCGAGGTGTCCTCGCCGAGGTCGTCGACGAGCCCGAACGCCGCACCGGACGCGGTCGCGACCGTCAGCGCGAGCGCGCCCCGGGTCGATGGCGCTCCGACGAGCCCGCCCGCGAGCAGCCCGGCGGCGACCGCAGGGCCCTCGAGCAGGCTGATCGGCTCACCGCGATGGTTCGTGCGCAGCCAGCGCTCCTGGCCGCCCGGGATCTGACCGTCCAGGGCGCCGCGCGTCACGGCGGTCACCCCGCTCGCGACGACCCCGGCCAGCACCCGCCGCAGCAGGCCGACCGTCATCCGTCGGTCCCGCCGGACACGCCCGCCCCCTCGGTCACCCTCGGGGTGCGGTCGACCGGCGGCAGCACGACGGCCGCCGGGATGGGCGTCTCGCCGTCGCCGAAACCGTAGTGGCCGTTGGTGCCGGCGATCCGGCCGGCCAGGGCGAGCGGCACGTTGACCTGCCCGGTGACCACGTCGGTGCCCGACACGGTCGTGACGGAGCCGGCCAGGTCCTGGTCCGCGAGCACGGCGTCCGTCAGGCTCCCCTTGCCGCGCGGCCCGTCGGCCAGCACCGCGCCGGACGAGAGCTCCTGGGCGGCCGTGAGCACCGCGAGCTGCGACGCCACGACCGACGCGGACGGCTCGGGGCTGGGCGTCGCGTCGCCGGCAGGCACCACGATGGGCACACCGATCACGACGATCGCGTCGGCCGGGACCGTCACCGGGTCGGCCACCGTGACCAGCGGGCTGTCGCTCTCGCTCGAGGACAGCAGCTGCAGCAGCACGGACGCGTCGTCGGACAGCGCGTCGGGGTTGGTCGGGTCGGACGTCACCAGCGCCTGTACCAGCGCCGAGGCGAGTTCGCCCTCGACGCCCGCGTCGTCGGCGGGCACCGGGTCGAGGTACGTCAGCAGCTGGCCGACCAGCGCCTGGCGGAACGTGCGGGCGTCGGGGTCCGCCCAGGTCTCCTCGAGCGTGACGTGGGCCGTCACCGACGCACCCGACTGCGCGAGCCGCTCGTCGATCGCGGTGCGGGTCGACTCGTCGACCTTGCCCAGCGCGATGACCGCGACGCGACGGTCGGTCAGCGCACCGTCGAGGAGCTGCGGACCGGCCGCGTCGATGTACGTCTCGGTGTCCTTCAGGTCGCCCGACGTCACGTCGAGCTCGGCCCGGAGGGCGTCCTTCTCCCCGCGCAGCTGCTCGACCTGACCGGTGAGCGTGTCGCCGATCGTCTCCTTGAGCGGGCCGGCCCCCAGCGCGATGCCGACGGCCAGCGCCAGGAACACGGAGATGAGCGAGACGATGTGGTAGCGGAAGTCGATCACGGTGCGAGGTCTCCGTCGGGTACGTGGCCGGCGTGAACCGGGACCGGGTGCAGGGTGCAGGCGGCGGGGGTCATCCGAACAGCCCGCTCACCCACGAGGTGATGTCGTCGATGCGCGCACCGAGCAGGCCGATGAGGGTCTGGCCCGCCGCGGTCGAGGCGAGCGCCACCCCGAGCGCCAGGAGGCCGGCCAGGACGAGCAGCGTGAGCTGCACGTTGGAGATCCGGTTCCGGTACAGCCGCGAGACACCCTTCGCGTCGACCAGCTTGCTGCCGACGCGCAGGCGGGTCAGGAACGTGCTGGCCATGCCGGAGCGCCCCTTGTCCAGGAACTCCACGAGCGTGGCGTGCGTGCCGACGGCGACGATGAGCTCGGCGCCCTTGTCGTCGGCAAGAAGCATGGCGACGTCCTCGCTGGTGCCCGTGGCCGGGAACACGACGTGCTTGACGTCCAGCTGCTCCACGCGGGCGAGACCGGGCGCGCGACCGTCGCGGTAGGCGTGCACCACGACCTCGGCGCCGCAGGTGAGCGCGCGGTCCGACACGGAGTCCATGTCGCCGACGATGAGGTCGGGCTTCCAGCCGGCGTCGAGGATCGCGTCGGCTCCGCCGTCGACCCCGATCAGCACGGGCCGGTACTCCCGGATGTACGGCCGCAGCGTGACCAGGTCTTCCTTGTAGTGGTAGCCGCGGACCACGATGAGCACCTGCCGGCCGTCGATCACGGTGGCGATGTCGGGCACGCCCACGCCGTCGAGGAGCAGGTCACGCTCGCGGCGCAGGTAGTCCATCGTGTTCGCGGCGAACGACTCGAGCTGCACGGAGAGGCCGGCGCGGGCCTCCTCCATCGCCGCCTCGACCGTCGCGGCCGTCTGCAGCACGCCCTCGGCGACSAGCGTCTCSCCGTCGTACACGGCSCCSTCGACCAYCCGGAGCCGRTGCCCYTCGGTSAYSGCCATSACGTCKGCRCCGAGGTCGTCGATCAGCGGGATGCCCGCCTCGAYSAGGATCTCSGGGCCGAGGTTSGGRTAGCGRCCYGACGTSGAKCGSGCSGMGTTGAGCACGRCRGCCGGCTGGCACGCSACGAGKGCCTCGGCGGAGACSCGGTCGAGGTCSAGGTGGTCGATGACCGCGATGTCACCCGGGCGCAGACGCTTGGTCAGYGCCTTGGTGCGTGGGTCGACTCGTGCCGGACCGGCGACGACGCCGGCTTCGGGCAGGGCGGTGCGCTTGCGCAGGGAGGCTCTCATCGCCGCTCATCGTCCCACGGCCGAGAGCTCGAGCAGTTCCGCGGCGTGCGTCCGCGCGGCGTCGGAGTCCTCCTGACCGGACAGCATGCGGGCCAGCTCGCGTACACGGTCGTCCTGCGTGACCAAGCGCACGTCCGACTCGGTGATGACATCGACCCCGTTCGCGGTCGACTTGGTCACCACCAGGTGCCGGTCGGCGAACGCCGCGACCTGCGCCAGGTGGGTCACGACGAGCACCTGGCTGCCCTGCGCGAGGGACGACAGGCGTCGGCCCACCTCGATCGCAGCCCGGCCCCCCACGCCCGCGTCGACCTCGTCGAAGACGAACGTGCCCGGCCGCGTGGCACCCGGTGCGGTCGCGAGCGCGACCTCGATGGCCAGCATCACGCGCGAGAGCTCGCCGCCGGACGCGCCCTTGCCCAGCGGCCGGGCCGGCGCCCCCGCGTGCGGCACGAGCAGCATCTCGACCCGGTCGCCGCCGTGCGGTCCGGGCTCGTCGGCCGGGTCGACGACGACGCGCAGCTCGGCGCCCCCCATCGCCAGGCCGGACAGCTCCTCCGACACCACCGCGGACAGCTGCGTGGCGCCGGCGAGGCGACCCTGCGTCAGCCGAGCGGCCATCGCGTCGAGCTCCGCATCGAGCCGCGCACGATCCGCCCGCAGGGTCTCGATGCGCTCGTCGCCGCCGTCGAGCGCGAGCAGGCGCAGTCCCGCGGAGTCCGCCCAGGCTTGCACCTCGGCGATGGTCGACCCGTAGCTGCGGGTCAGGCTGCCGAGCTCGGCCCGGCGACGCTGCGCCGCGTCGAGCCGCAACGGGTCCGCCTGCAGGTCCTCGAGGTAGGCGGCGAGGTCCGTCGACGCATCGGCCAGGAGGTACCCGGCCTCCGCCACGCGGGTGGCCAGGGCGGCGAGGGCCGGGTCGTGGGCACCCTCGTGCTCCAGGAGCCGGCGCGCCAGCTCGATGGTGCCGACCGCGGACGCCTCGTCCGTCCCGTCGTCGGCGCCCACGAGCGCCGCGTGCGCCCCTGCCGCCGCGGTCCGCAGGTCCTCCGCGTGCGAGAGCCGGTCGACCTCCTCGGCCAGCGTCACGTCCTCGTCGGGCTGCGGGTCGACGCGCTCGACCTCGGCCAGCCCGAGCCGCAGCAGCTCGGCCTCCCGGGTGCGGTCGCGGGCGCGGTCCACCAGGTCCGTCAGCTCGGCGTCGACTCCGGCCCGCTCGGCCCACGCCGCGCGATAGCGCCCGAGCAGATCACCGTGCTCGGCACCGACGAACTCGTCGAGCGCCTCGCGCTGGACCGCGGGTGAGCGCAGCCGCGCCTGGTCCGCCTGCCCGTGCACCGTGACCAGCTCGTCCGCCAGCTCCGCGAGCAGGCCCTGCGGCACGGACCGGCCGCCGACGTAGGCGCGGGACCGCCCGACCGTGCCGTCACTGCTGGCGCCGACCGTCCGCAGGAGCACCAGGCTGCCGTCGTCGTCGAGCTCGGCACCGGCCTCCTGCGCGCGCCCGAGCGCCCGGGCACCCGCCTCGAGCACCACCMGACCCTCGACCGCTGCCGCCGCCGAGCCGACCCGGACGGTGGCCGGGTCCGCCTTGCCACCGAGCAGGAG
>NZ_JBFULZ010000274.1:0-4310 GCF_054049635.1 Cellulomonas sp. P5_C6
CGCGGGACCCTCCTCCCGCGKGGAYGATTCGCACGGGAGGGTTCTCTCGTGGCGAGAGGCTTACGCGTGTGGGGTGTGACCAGGTAGAACGTGGGGGATGAGCGCTGTTCTCGATGAGCCGGGCGGGTCTGTGATCGCGGACCTGAGCCCGGGGGTGTGGGTGGTCTTGGGCAGCGCACCGTCGGGTGACGCGACGAGTGCGCCCGTGGACGCCGCGGGGGCCGTTGTCGTCCCGGTCGTGGTCGGTGCTGGTGTTGCGCCGGGGGCGCCGCGGACGTTGTCGCGGTCCGCGGTGTGGCTCGAGGGACGCCACGACGGTGCGGTGCGGGTCGTGGCTGCGCAGCGGCACGGGACGGTGCTGCTTGACCGGCACCAGTGGGGGCAGGAGGCAAGTCTGCCGTTCGGTGGGGAGCACGTCCTGCGGTCGGGTGTGTTCACGGTTGAGCTCGTCAACGGGGGGTCGTTGGCGAAGTTCGCGGTGACGACCGGGTTGGGTGATGTGCGACCGCCGGGGGTTGACGGGCAGATAGAGGGAACGGCGCCGCGGTGGTCGCGGCGGGACGTGTTCAATCCTGCGGTGCCGGCCCGGACGGTCGCGGCGCTGTGCGTGCTGGCGTGCGGGTGGCCGGGTCCGGTGCAGTCGATCGGGTCGGCGGAGCTGGTGGGGCACATGGTTGACGACCTGCTCGGGATGACGAAGTCGGACGGGTTCCTCACGCGGCGTCTGGACCAGGCGCTCGCGGATCTGGGGGTGGTGGTGTTCCCCGGGCAGGACAAGGTCCCGACGATCGCGGAGCAGATGCTGCGGGGCGGGGTGCTCGAGGACGCTGTGTATGTCGAGCTGGGGCAGCTCCTGGAGCAACGCCGCCGCGAGGGTGCCCGCGCGGTGGCGGAGCGTGCACGTGCTGAGCATGGGCGCACGGCCCGTGCACGCCCGGCGCCGCCTCAGCTGCCACCGTTTGGGGGTGGGCAGCGATGAGGGGCTGGGCGGCTTGAGCAGATGTGTTGATGGCGGTCGTGGGGCAGACACCGGTGGTGGGGTGACGTCCATCCCGCTAGACCTGGGTGTCAACGTGGCAGCCGCATCGGCGCCGCCGCCCGGCGGTGACGAACCGGCGAGCTCGCCCGCGGCACCTCCCGCAGTCAACGATGCGCGGTGTTCACCGCCGCGGATCGCGTACATGCGCAGATCACACACGGATTCGCCAGGTGATGCGAGATGTCGGGGGAGAAGTTGTCGGCCCCGGGATTCTTCAAGGGGTCGCAGGTTCAAATCCTGTCAGCCCGACCTCTCAGGCCTCGTGAGACGGTGTCTCACCAGGCCTGTCACTTGATCGGCGGACCAGAACCCCACAGAAACCCCACACTTTCGACCGGTCCGCGGGGCGTCAGCCGAGAGCTGAGAGCTGCATCGTGCCTGGTCGGAGCGGTAGAGCTAAGGGCTGCGGACAGCCTCGTGTGACGACAGGTCGCAGGTTCAAATGTGGTGAGGCCGATCAATCTGGCCTGGCGAGGCGCTTGCTCGTCGGCTCAGACTTGATCAACAAGGGGCGGGCGGTCGGCTAGGTACTGTCGGCCGGGTTCGCGGTGCGAGTCGCGGTCAGCGGCACGAACGGCGACCGCAGCCGCTCGAGGTTGGATGCAGAGAGGTGCGGGATATGAACGTTGCGTTATTCACCGCCGCTGTGGGCTTCTCTGGAATCCTTGTCGGATGGTTCGTGAGTGGCACTCAACGGGTGAGCGAGGAACTGGTCAAGGACCGGCGGGCCGCCTATGCCACGGTGATGGCGGCGGCCGATGCCATTTGCGCGGATCCCCGGGCCGACACTCGCGAGTTCGAGAAAGCCGTCGTTGCAGGGGACTTTCTCAGCTCGGCGCAGATGTATCGGTCCGGGCGTCTGCTGACGTTGCTTGATCACATTGGCACCGACGAGTGGAGGGGCGAACTCGACTGGTTTCGTGAGTTGGCGCGCCTCGAGAGCCAGCAGAACTCTGCCACGAGGCGGTGGCTGCATCGACGCCGGTATGTCGAGTTGTCCCGGGTCCAGCTCCGGGACCAAGGGCACCGGTCGGACTGAACTGCCCCTGGTTGCTAGGAGGCTCTGAGGTGCACCGGGTTCGGGATGCCAGGTGGCGTTCGAGCTGGCGGGCTATTCCTACCGGAGCAGATCCGTAGTCGGGTTCACCACGAGCCCATGTGGGGAGCTGAGAGCAGACACGTGGCAGAGCCTTGGCATCCGCGGCGTCGAGGAGGATTCAGTCGGCTGCGCATGCGCCCGCCGGACGAGACTGCCCCGGTGGGCACACCGAGCATGTCAGCTGGCGTAGGCGAAGTAGGCGTCCTCTCCGCTGGCGCATGCTCCGCTGAAGCAGGCCTGTTCGCGCATGTCGGTCCAGTAGGCGACGACGTGGGTCGTGCCGGGCACGGCCGCGATGTTGCTGTAGTCGCCGATGAATGAACTCGGGTGTGGGAACGCCGGATTCAGCGTGGCACCGGAGAACCAGCGGTCGCCAGTCGTGGGGTCGGACGACTGAGTGGACACGACGCTGCGGGAGTATGACGCCGGCCCGGTCTGGGTGAGCAGGACGTAGTCGTAGAGGTGGTTGGCTGGGTCGGCGGAGCGGTCGAAGGTGCCGATGCGTAGCGTGCCGGCGGCGTCGAACACGCCCCACGGCATCCATTGGTCACCGGCCAGCGGGATGGCGCTCGCCGCGGACCACGTCCGACCGTAATCGGACGACTGGCTGACGATCACGTCGGAGTTGGTCACGGCGCTATACGGGTCCGATGGGGCGGGCGTCACGCTGTTGCGCATGTCGGACCAGACCACCGCCAGATGCGCCGGGTTCGCCGGGTCGGCGGTGATGTTGCCGGCCGCCCAGCTGCGGAACGTCGAGTCCTGATACGTCTGCCGCCCGAGTGCGATGGGGTAGTCGGTCGCACCGTCGATGACGAGAGACACAGCGAACGGCCCGGCGATCAAGTCACCGGTCGCGGGGCTGACTTCCACGACCTCATACGTGTCGCGCCCGGTCGTGAGGTCACCGGTGTTGAGGAAGGACACGAATACCCGGCCGGTGGACGTCACCGTCGGCGTCGAGACGAACCCCAGACCAAGGTGTCCGGAGATCGGTGTCGGCGTCGACCACGTCGCGCCGCCGTCGTGGGTTACCGACGCGAAGATCGTCGTCGAGGTGGTCGCGCCCTTCTGCGCGTTGTGGAAGTCGCCGAAGGTGACGATCGCGTTGCCGGCACCCCAGGCGGCGACGTACTCCTTGTCCAACAGCTCGCCGACGCTGCCGAAGTTGCCTTTGCCCCGGGCGACGACGACCGTGTTCCACGTCTTGCCGCCGTCGTGCGATGCGTGCACGAGAACATCCGGGCTCTGCGCGTTGGTGGGTCCGACGAAGCGGAAGCCGAGGGTCGAGTAATAGACGGTGCCCGAGGCGTCGAACGCCACGGCAGGGTCCCCGGTGGCCTGGTACGCGGAGTTGGCGTCGACCGGGTATTCCGTCCACGTCCGGCCGGCGTCGAAGGACACGTGCGCGCGGGACAGGAGGGTTTCCGAGACATGCCCGCCTGGGTTGACGGCCAGCTGATAGTCGTTCACGCCACCGATGATGTTGTTGTGATTCGTCGGGTTCACCGCGATGGATGTCTCGTTGTGCGGAACGTTGAGCTCGCACGAGGTATTCACATTCGCGGCCGTCGAGGTGGTAGTCGAGCAGATCGGCGTGCCGATCTTCGCTCCCGGACTGGCGCCGAACACCGCGCTCGTCACGGGTGCGGGGGCATCGACGCCGTTATGGGAGAAGTCGACCGGGTGGGTGAGGTCACCGTCGTCGGCAGTCGCAGGTACCGCGGCGATGAACGACGCGGTCAACACGGCAACAGCGACGAGAGCCAGCTGCCGGGATCGCCGGCGCAAGGAAGTGGACATCAAGCCAAGACCTCCTAGGTTTCTGGAGCGACCTGATGCTCACCAGGCTGCTCGCCCTGGACCTCCCGGCCGGGCTATAGATCMGCGTCCCCACATCGGGAAGTGGCAGCCAAGGAACAACCGAGTGACGAGACCACCGTATTCATGGTCGAGCTACGCAGCCACAGCAAGGCGGGAGTCCGCAGTCGCGGAGATCAGCTACGTGCCTGCGTCCGGGATGCCCAGTGTTGCGGGCACGCACGCCAATAGGGGGCCGGTTCTGGCAGGGCGCCCGAGGGAACCATCCTCGCCAACCATGCTCGTCCCGGCAGTGACTGATCCGTTTGTCGATTCGTTCGCTGCCACCGGCCGCCGGGCATCGCGTAAATC
>NZ_JBFULZ010000275.1:0-4300 GCF_054049635.1 Cellulomonas sp. P5_C6
GGCTCATGCTCACCAGCAAGGACCACAGTCGCGACGCCGTGCTCGAGGCGAGACGCGGGCGCGTCTGGATGGACATCGGCACCGGGCCGTGGGACTCGCAGCGCCGCCCGAGCGAGGTCCGCCTGGACCGAGTGCTCCGCCTGCCACCGTCCGCCGTCCGTCGCGAGGGGGCCGTGGTGGACCGGGCGCTCTTCGAGCAGGTGGCGACCGCGACGCGTCGCGCCCACGGGTGGTGAGCCCCGTCACGGGGTTCGGCTTCAGGCCTCCCGCCTGCTAACATAGGGATTCGCGTGTCCGCCCGGGTCGGCGGGCACAAGCCCAGTTCCTCTCCGCGGGTATCCCCACGCCCATGTCCCGGAGCTGTGCGCGCCCTCTAGACCTGTCAGATCGCTTCGGCGAACGCACAAGAGAGTCCACACGTGGCCAACATCAAGTCCCAGATCAAGCGCATCACCACCAACGAGAAGGCGCGTCTGCGCAACAAGTCGGTGAAGTCCGAGCTCAAGACGCACATCCGTCGCGTCCGCGAGGCCGTCGCCGGTGGCGACAAGGACGCCGCGTCGGTCGCCCTCGTCGAGGCGTCGCGCAAGCTCGACAAGGCAGTCTCCAAGGGTGTCATCCACGAGAACCAGGCCGCCAACAAGAAGTCGGCGCTGGCGAAGTCGGTCGGCGCGCTCTGAGCCACCCCTGAGCTGGTCCCGGCCATGCCGTGACCGCCAGGCGGCCGGCCAGGCCCCCACGTGAAAGGCGTCACCCCACCCGGGGTGGCGCCTTTCGAGAATCTCGCGCCGTTGGTGCACCTCAGGTCGGACTCCGCACGACACTGAAGGCGTCACCCCCCCTGCGGGGTGACGCCTTCAGTGTTCTCCGGCCACGATCGATCAGGTCAGCGACCAGGTCTCCCAGGTGCTGAGCGGGATCGTGGGACGGAAGCCTGCCTCGCGCAGCGCACGGTCGTACGCCTGCGCCGCTGCCGCGCTGTCGCCGTGCATGGCGTACCGGTCGCCCAGGTCGCGCCAGGCCGACGCGGACTGCCGCGACGCCGACATCATGCCGAGCAGGTCGGCCGCGGACTCGTACGCCCGTGCCGCACCGGCCGTGTCGCCGCGCGCGTGCAGCGCGTCCCCGCGGGACACCTGCGCGAACGCCGTCTCGAGCCGCGGCGGGTCGCCGAGCCGCTCGAGGGCCGCCGACGCGAACCTCTCGGCCGCGTCGATGTCCCCGAGCAGGAGGTAGGCACGCGAGCTCTCGACGTCGACGCGGGCGAGGTCGAGCTCCGAGCCGAGGACCGCCATGTCCGGGGCCGCACGCTCGATCTGGTCGAGTGCCGCCCGCGGGTCGACCGGGTCGGAGCGCAGCAGCAGCCACGCGTAGTTGAGCCGCAGCCGCGGCAGGTCGCGGTCGGCCTCGCCCTCGGACAGCAGGGCAAGGGCGCGCTCGGTGTAGCGCTGCGCCAGCTCGTAGTCGCGGCGCTGCTCGGCGACCAGGGCGGCGTTCCAGTAGACGCTCCCCCGACCCCGCGGCGTGCCCAGCGACTCCGCAAGGCGGACCAGCTCCGCGGCCCGGTGGGTGGCGTACAGCAGATCGCCGCGCTCGACGTAGGCCCACAGGACCGTCGACGCCAGACGCAGGTGCTCGTCCGTCCCCGTGAGGTCCGCTGCCTCGAGCTCCCCGAGCGTCCGCTCGCCGACCTCGACGCTGCGGTGCAGGTCGCCGGCCTCGAGGTAGGACGCGACGAGCGCGTTGGCCAGCTTGGCGGACTCGACGTGATGGGCGCGCGCCCGGGAGTCGGCCAGCAGCGGTTCGAGGATCGCCACCGAGGACTCGAGGTCGCCCAGCACCTCGAACGCGTGCGCGAGGGTGGTCAGGGCTTCCACCCGGACGTTCGGCGACACGATATCGAGGTCGAGCGCCTCGAGCCGCCGACGAGCGCCGGCGGCGTCGCCCTGCGTCATGTCCAGCTTTGCGTAGTCGATCTCGAGACGCGTGCGCGCCTCGTTGGGACCGTCTTCGCCGTGCTTCAGATATTCGAGGGTCGTGCCCAGGCGGGTGGCCAGCACGGCGAGCGCGGAGTCGGTCGGTTCACGATGACCCGCCTCGATCAAAGAGATGTAGCTGGGTGAGAAGGCGGATCCGGCAAGCGCTGTCTGGGAGAGCCCAGCCGCGAGCCGGGCGTCGCGTACCCGGTCAGCAATCGTGGTCATGGTCAGTCATTGTATGTGTGACGTCCCCCGGATGCACCACCCCCGGCAGAGGCGGCGTGTCCGGACCCCCGCTGTTCACCCGGAGCCGCCCGTCAATCGAGGATCGTCCGGCAGCACCCGCTGGCGCCGCCGGTGTTGGTGCTGTCGATCGGACCGWCGGCGAGCGCGTTGCCCGGCGAGAGGGCCAGCGAACCGAGCACGGCGAGGACGACGAGGGCCGACTTGAACGGTCTGGACATGTGAGTGCTCCTTCTACGGTCATCCAGCGATCCGGGTGGTGCCCCATGATGACGTGCTCGGCGCGTCACGTCTCCCACTTCCTCCCGGTCCGCCCCTGATCGGGTGAATGTTCCGGCCAGGATCCCGCGCCGAGCAGGGTCAGCATCGCCGTCACAGAATTCCACCCGCAAGTCGGCGGTTCACAGCGCCGAAGATGTGGTGTCATAGATGCCATGACACCGGACGACGCCGACGGGCGGCTCGCGTATCTCGCAGCCGCAGTGGAGGACGCCATCCCGAACGCCCTCCGGCAGGAGTGGGCGCAGCGGATCTCCCACGAGCCGGTGCTCGTCGCGCGGCAAGGCATCTTCTCGGAGCACGGCCGTCCGTTCGCCTACCAGCTCTCCTTCCGGTCGCCGGACCAGCACACCGCCACCGCGTTGTCCTGGAGCTCTCACCAGCACGAGCGCGCGACCGCCCACGTCCTGGGCGCCACGTTCGGCCGCGCGGACCTCGAGCACGTCGCCCACGGTCGGCTGCTGTTCGTCCGCTGCCCGCGCGCCTACCTGGTCGGTGACCTGCCGATCCCTCGCCGCCCGGACCGGCTCGTCATCGAGATCAATGACGCCGTCACCATCGACGCCGCCGTCCTGGCCGGCGTCCGGCGCCTGCGGGAAGAGGGTTTCCGCATCGCGGTCCCCGCGTTCGTCAGCAACCCGAACCAGCGCCGCCTGCTCCCCCACGCCGACTTCGTGAAGATCGACGTCCGCGATCTCGACGTCGAGGGCCCGCCCGTCGTGCACCTGGCACGGTCGTACGGCGCCCTTCTCGTCGCCGAGTACGTCGAGAGCCCGGACACCCTGCGCCACGCGCGCGACCTGGGGTTCACCCTGTTCCAGGGCAACCTGCTCGAGCGCGCCGGCGTGCTCGACCGCGCGGGCGCGCGGCGCGTCAGCCTGTAGGGCGCAGTCGCCACGGGCTCGGACCCTCCGGCACCGTCCGGCGTGTCCGGTCACAACCCGTTGGTCCGGTTGGGTGAACGGCGTCATAGACCGCCACCACGCCCCTCTCATCCGGTGTGACCGTGCCCGCCGTCTCCCCCGCCGTACCTGCTCGGCTGCCCATCGCGCGCCAGCCCATCTGGACCGCGGGCGGCCAGCTGTACGGCAACGAGTTCCTCTACCGGTCCCGCGACGGCCTGCCGGCACAGGTCGACCGCTGGGGCYCCGACCGCCAGGACGTCGCGACCGCGTCGGTCCTCGACGTCCTCTTCGGGGACGGACCGCCCACCAGCAGCACGCTCGCCTTCGTCAACGTGACCCGCTCGTTCCTGGTCGACGACCGTCCGCTCCCGGCGCACGCCGGCCGGCTCGTGCTCGAGGTCGTCGAGTCCGTCGCGGCGGACGACTCGGTGCTCGCGGGGCTCGAGCGGCTCCGGTCCCGCGGGTACCGCATCGCGATCGACGACTTCGCGGCCGAGCCCGACCAGCTGGCGATGATGCCCTACGCCGACTTCGTGAAGATCGACTGTCGCGACGTGCACCGCCTCGGTGACGACCTGGTCCGGCTGGCCCGCACGTACGGGGCGACGCTCGTCGCCGAGCGCGTCTCCGACACCGAGCTGGTCGAGGAGTGCCGCACCCTCGGGTTCGAGCTGCTCCAGGGCGACGTGCTCGGTCCGGCCGTGACGCTCGGCGCGTAGCCGTCAGGAGCCGACGGCGCCCGCGACGCGCAGGACGGCCCGCTCCACCGCGAACTGGGGGTCGCGGCCCTCGCCCTTGACCTCGGCGTCTGCCTGCGCCACCGCGGCGATCGCGCTCGCCAGGCCCTCGGGCGTCCACCGGCGCAGGTCCGCCATCGCCCGGTCGGTCTGCCAC
>NZ_JBFULZ010000276.1:0-4092 GCF_054049635.1 Cellulomonas sp. P5_C6
GTGCCCTGGCGCAGAAGATCGCGAACGAGCGGGTCGGGCTGTACGGGGAGTCGTGGGAGCGCGGGGAGCTCCCGGAGCACGTGGCGACGGAGTTCTGCGTGCCGCCCACGTGGCCCGCGCCGCCGCCCGGGTGGCAGCCGACGCCCCGGTTCCGGCCCGACCCGTCCTGGGACGTCGTCCCCGCGGGCTGGAGGTTCTGGCACGTGGTGCCGGTGCAGGAGAGCGGCGGAACCGGCGGCTGAGGGTCAGGCCCCGGCGGCCGGGCGCTGCACCAGGAACGACCGGCCGTTCGCGTCGACCACGCGCTCGAACCCCTGCTGCAGCTCGGCGTCCCGGGCGCGCTCGTCGTCCGTGAGCGCCTTGCGCGGCCCGCGGATGTTGCCCACCTGCGCGGGGCCGAGGTAGGTGACCAACCACTCGGTCATGTCGCGGCGACGCTTCTTCGGCACGGATGTCTCCTCGGTAGTTCGTGCCCTAACTATATGCACACGATCTACCATGCGGGCATGGACGATCCCCTCGCCGTCGAGGCCCAGGTGTGCCTGACCGTCTCCGCGGCGGCGCGCAGCCTCGTCGCGTTCTACCGGCCCCTGCTCGAGCCGCTCGGGCTGACGCACCCGCAGTACCTCGCGATGCTCGCGCTCTGGCAGTACGGGCGGCTCTCGCTCAAGGAGCTCGCCGCGCTGCTGCACCTGGAGCCGGCGACCGCGTCGCCGCTGGTCAAGCGGCTGGAGGCGATGGGCCTGGTCCGCCGGGAGCGGTCCGCCGACGACGAGCGCGCGCTCGACATCGTCGTCACCGACGCCGGCCGCGCGATGCGGCAGGACGCCGTCGGCATCCCGGCCGCGATGGTCGACGGGCTCGGCCTGACCCTCGAGCAGATCGAGCAGGTCCGCGCCGCGGCGGGGCTGCTCATCGCCGCGACGGCGGACGCGCGCTGATCAGGAGGGACGGATCATCTGCTGCACGGCCCAGCGGTTGCCGTCGGGGTCCGTGAAGAACGTGAACCGTCCCCACGGGAACTCCACGACCGGCTCGGCCTCGACGCCGCGAGCGACCAGGAGGTCGTGGACGGCGTCGGCGTCGTCGACCACCACCTGCAGCCCCTGCTGCGCGCCGGGCGGCATCGACGTCATGGTCACGTCGAGCACGATCGAGCAGGCGGAGCCCGGCGGAGTCAGCTGCACGAACCGGAGCGTCTCGTCGACGGTGACGTCGTGGTCGGCGACGAACCCGACCTGGTCGACGTAGAACGCCTTCGCGCGGTCGATGTCGCTGACGGGGACGGAGACGAGCTCGAGCTTCATGTCCATGGGGACCTCCTTGTATCGGCGTGAACACCAGCATCCCTGCGGAACAGGTCAGTTCCTGACCGCTTCTCGCACGGCCCGATCCCGGACCCGTCCGTAGGCTCGACACCATGACGCACCCCTTCCGCATCGGAGTCCAGCTCCAGCCCCAGCACGCCGAGTACACCCAGATCCGCGACGCGGTCCGCCGCGCGGAGGACCTCGGGGTCGACATCATCTTCAACTGGGACCACTTCTTCCCGCTCTCGGGGGACCCGGACGGCAAGCACTTCGAGTGCTGGACCATGCTCGGCGCCTGGGCTGAGCAGACGAGCACCGTGCAGATCGGCGCGCTGGTCACGTGCAACTCGTACCGCAACCCCGAGCTGCTGGCGGACATGGCCCGGACCGTCGACCACATCAGCGGCGGCCGGCTGATCCTCGGGATCGGCGCCGGCTGGTTCGAGAAGGACTACGACCAGTTCGGCTACGAGTTCGGTACCGCGGGCGCGCGGATCGCGGACATGGCGCAGGCGCTCCCGCGGATCAAGGCGCGCTGGGCGGCGTCCAACCCGACCCCGACGCGGGAGATCCCGGTGCTCATCGGCGGCGGCGGCGAGCGCAAGACCCTGCGCGTCGTCGCGGAGCACGCGGACGTGTGGCACTCGTTCGGGGACGTCGGCACGCTGACCCGCAAGAGCGCGATCCTCGACGAGCACGGCGCCGAGGTCGGCCGCGACACGGGCTCGCTGGTCGAGCGGTCGGTCGGGGTCGGGGTCTCGCCCGAGAAGGTGGCCGACGCCCTCGTCGCCGCCGGGGCGACGCTGTTCACGATCGGCGCCAGCGGTCCGGACTACGACCTCTCGCTGGCCGCCGAGTGGGTGGCCTGGCGCGACGCGCAGTCCTGATCCGGCCCGCCCCGCATAGGCTCGGAGGCGATGAGCCACCCGAGCGGCCTGGAACCGGGCGTCGAGCGTCGATGGTGGCCGCGCGCCCTCCTCGCGGTCGGTGCCGTGCTCGTCGCCCTCGTCTTCGGGATCACGACCGCGTCGGTCGAGGGCAGCCTCGGGCCGCACGAGGCGCGGTACGACGTCACGACGGACGACACGGTGACCGTCGACCTCGGGCCGCTCGGGACGCTGCAGATCGACTCGCCGCTCCCGCTCACGCTCGGGGTGCGCGTCACGGTGCAGGAGATCCCGGCCGCCGTCACCGAGCTCGACCAGGCGCGGACGCTCCAGGCGCTCAGCGGTGACCTGCAGAGCTACCTGCAGTTCTTCTCGGGGCCGCAGGCGACCGTGCAGGACGTCGCCCGGGCGCTGGTCACCGACGCGCTGGAGCGGACCGCGCTGGCGCTCGCGGTCCTGCTCGGCGCCTGGTTCCTCGCTCGCGGGCTCCTCGGTGCGGTCCGGCGCGAGGAGCTCCGGGTCCGAGTGCACCCGTACGCGCGGCCCGTGGTCGTCGGGGTGATCGCCGTCGTGCTCGTCGGGACCGTCACGACGTCGAGCCTCGGGCAGCGCGACCAGCCGACCGACTCGGCACCGGCGTCGGCGGTTTTCGACGGCACGCCGCTCGAGGGCGCGCGCGTCACGGGCCGGCTGGGCGGCGTGATCGACACCTACGGCGGGCAGGTCGTCGCCGAGCTGCGCAAGAACCAGAAGTTCTACGACGAGGCGAACGCGTCGCTGAAGGTGGCGTGGGACGACCGGCAGGAGACCCTCGACGCGTGGGCGGACGCGCAGCCGACCGCGACCCCGGACCCGAGCCCGAGCGGGAGCGAGAGTCCGACCCCGACCCCCACCRTCGTCGACGAGGCCGACCTGGTCACGGTCGTCCTGGTCTCGGACCTGCACTGCAACGTCGGCATGGCCCCCCTCATCCGCACCCTCGTGCTCCGGTCGAAGGCGGACCTGGTGCTCGACGCCGGCGACACCACCCTCAACGGCACATCCGTCGAGCAGTACTGCGTCACCACGTTCGCCCGGGCGATCCCGGACGGCGTCGAGCTGGTGACGTCGCCGGGCAACCACGACTCGCAGCAGACCTCGACCAACTACGCGAAGGCGGGCGCGACCGTCCTGGGCGGCAAGGTGGTCGAGGTCGACGGCCTGCGCATCCTCGGCGACCGCGACCCCAACGAGACGCGGGTCGGGGCGGGGGGCACGGCGCTGGCCGGCAAGGAGTCGGCCGACGACGAGGCCGACCGGCTGGCCGAGGTCGCGTGCGACGACTCCGACGGTGTGGACCTCCTGCTCATCCACACGCCGGCGGTGGGCCAGCCCGCCCTCGACAGCGGCTGCGTCCCCGCGCAGATCTCGGGCCACCTGCACAAGCGGTACGGACCCGAGCGCGAGGGGCTCGGCGTGCGCTACATCAGCTCCAGCACGGCGGGCGCGACGCTCGGCCAGCCCACGGTCGGGCCGCTGAACGGCATCGCGGAGATGACCGTGCTGCGTTGGGACCCCGCCTCACGCCGGTTCGTCGACTACCAGCTGGTGCAGGTCCGGCCCGACACCACCGCGAGCGTCAGCGGTCGGCTGAGCTGGCCGCCGACGCCCGTCGAGCCCCCGATCTCCGGCGCCACGCCTTCACCCGTGTGATCCCGGTCATACCGGCCTAAAGTGGACGTGCGCGCGGACCGGGGCCGTCGTCGGCCCCGCCCGCGCCCATGAAGGAGTGGGCAGGGTGTCCCGACGTGGCTCTGCGGTCGGCCCGGCACGAGGTGTGCACGCGCACCTCGCGCTCCGCGTCGCGCTGACCAGCGCCTTCGTCCTCGTCGGCAGCGTCCTGGTCGCCCCCGGAG
>NZ_JBFULZ010000277.1:0-4068 GCF_054049635.1 Cellulomonas sp. P5_C6
TTGGGGTCGAGCCGCGACCGCTCCTCCGCCGCCCAGCTCGCCTGGCTGTCGCCCATTCCTGAGGCCCTCGTCGAGGCCGTGGCGACCGAACCCGCCGACTTCGACGACGACGTCGTCGATCTGTTCGGTCGCTCGCGCCCGGACGCGGCATCGTGGCAGCAGCGATTCGGCGACGACGATCCGCTGGCCGACGAGGTCTTCATGGCCTGGGGGTTCGCCAGCTATGTCGGCGCCCTGGCGGCGAGGGGAAAGCAGATCAAGGCCCTACCTGCGYACGCGAACGCCTGGCTGGGCCCTCAGCCAGGTCAGGACACGCCGGGCCAGTATCCCAGCGGCGGTCCGACCGCACGGATGAGTGGAGTGTGGCGCGTCGCCGGACCGGCGCTCGATTTCGTGTCCCCCGACATCTACGTCTCCGACAGCGAGTCGGTCATGCGCGAGTACACGTCGGACATCAACCCGCTCTTCATCCCTGAGGCGCGTGTTCTGACCGGTGACGCCTTCCGCGCGTTCGGTGCCTTCAACGCCATGGGCTATCACGTCTTCGGGATCGACGACGTCCGTGACGACAGCCAGCTCTACGACGCCTTCCGGAAGCTTCTCGCCCTCGCTCCGCAGATACTCGAAGCCCAGCGGGACGGTCGCGTGATGGGATTCGCGCTGGATCCGGGGACGGATGCTGCCACCGCACGGCTCGGGTCGACGACCGTCACGGTGCGAAGCGCGCCGAAGCTCCTCGCTGACATGCTGCTCGATGCGGGTGTCCGGCTGCCGGAGCCGGCCCCGCTTCCCGACGAGACCCTGCCAACCGCCCACGCGCCCTCCCCCGGAGACCCGCGCCCGTTCGGAATCGTCCTGCAGACCGGAGATCTCGAATACATCGCCGTGGGACGGCAGGCGATGATCGACTTCGGTCGGGAGGGATCCGTGCTCGAGATCGACAGCCTGCGGGAGCTTCGTCTTCACGACGGCGCCTGGGTCGAGGGCCGCATCCTCAACGGAGACGAACGACTGATGATCCTCGGGCCACACGGGGTGTCGGCCGTGAGGATCACGCTGATCGCGAGCGAGAAGAAGCAGGCCAAGCAGGAGGAGGACATACGGCTCGGCCGCGCCTTGCGCCAGTCGCCCGGGTCCGGCGCCGATGAGAACGACTGACGACTGAGAGCCAGTGCTGGATCTATCCCCAACACGAACGGCCGATAGTTGGCAGACCGCCTCGGCGCCCGCGGCGTCAGCCTGGGAGCACGACGTGGGCTGACGTCCGTGGCCGTCAGGCGCGAGACCTGCCGCGCCCCACAAGCCAGCCGATGAGGCTGATGACGAGCAGTGCGATGCCGATCCACAGCAAAACCTTCGCCGCCGTGACAGCGACGCCGAGAACGATCATCACGACACCAACGACGATCAAGATCAGCCAGAGTGCCATGGGAGCATCTCCTCTTCGGGACTCAGCCTGGAGCGTGAAGCAACCCGCCCGGGCCTGGGGCGACGTCTCTGTACCCCTGGACCGAGCGTCCCACCGAGGCGGGCACCGCGCGAGCGGACGCAGCCATGACCGCGGAGACTTGTCCACGGTCAGAATCACCCGCAGCCAGCGGCGCATCGTCGGCCGCTGCTGCGCCTTGGGGCGGTTGCCGCCTGACTAGGGTGAGAGAAGGCCGGCTTCGTCGACGATCTGGGTGGACGTGACATGACCGCGGGGCCAGACGACCCACGAGGGGGCTCGACTCTGCACGCGCTGATGTCGCTGCTGGAAAGCACGCACCTCGCACCGCCCGACCTGATTCCCGACGCGGTCGACACAGCGATCTCCCACCTCGACGCGAGCGGTGTGCTGTTCCTCGCGGACTACAGCGACACCGTGCTCGTGCCCATGGTGGGCGCCGACCGAGCTCGCCCCGACCTGCTGGCCGTCGACGCGACCCTCGCGGGGCGTGCGTACCGGCTGCTCACCGTGCAGACCAGTGTCTCCGACGGCGTGGGACTGATCTGGATGCCCGTCATCGACGGGGTCGAACGCCTCGGTGTCCTGCAGGTCAGCGTGACGGATGCGGGCCGGCTCGAGGACGACGTGTTCCTGCACGACGTGTGGTCGTTCGCGCACCTCCTCGGCCACCTCGTCTCGATCCTCGACGAGTACGGCGACGCCGTCGATGCGGTGCGCCGCCAGACGCCGCGGACCGTCTCCGCCGAGCTCATCTGGCAGCTGCTCCCACCGCTGACGTCGGGCACCAGCAAGGTCGTCGTCAGCGGCCGCCTGGAACCGTCCTCCGAGGTCGGCGGCGACGTGTTCGACTACGCGCTGTCCGACAGCCGGGCGCAGTTCGCGATCTTCGACGCCACCGGCCACGACCTGCACTCCGGCCTCGCGGCCGCGACCGCGCTCGCTGCCTACCGCAACTCACGCCGTGAGGGTCACGGACTGTTCGAGCAGACCGAGGCTGTCCACCGCGCGGTCGGCGACGAGTTCGCGGGTCGCATGTTCGCGACCGGTGTCCTGGGGACGCTCGATCTCGACACCGGCGAGCTGCGCTACATCGCGGCCGGCCACCCGCCGCCCCTCGTGCTGCGGCGAGGCCACGTGGTCAAGGTCCTGGACTCCGGCCGCCGCCCGCTGCTGGGTCTCGACATGGCGGCCGCGAACGTGGCCGTCGAGTGGCTCGAACCCGACGACGTCCTCGTCCTGTACACCGACGGGATCACCGAGGCCCGTGACGCCGAGCGCCAGTTCTTCGGCCTCGACCGACTGGTGGACTTCGTCGAACGCGAGGCCTCGGACGGCGTTCCCCTGCCCGAGATCGTCCGCCGGGTCGGGCGTCGCATCCTGGAGCACCAGAACGGCATCCTCCAGGACGACGCGACCATCCTGCTGATCCAGTGGACCTCCAACGGTCAGGATGCCCTCGAACCGAGGCCCGAGTAGGGGGTCCCAGGTGCGGCGCATGCCGGCCCAGACCTGTCATTGCACCGGCGGGGTGGAGCGGCCGCGAGGTCCCGACCACCCACATGGCGGAGGTCCAGCCGTCGGCCAGCACGTCCAGGACGGCCTGCGGCGAACACCCCATCGCCCTGGTGACGGTGGCCATCAGCGCGCCGGCTCCGCCGGGTCCAGGACGACCTTGATGCAGCCGTCCTCCTTGGCCTGGAACATCGCGTAAGCCTCCGGAGCCTGCTCCAGCGGGAGCCGGTGCGTGCGCAGGTCGAGCACGCCGAGCGGGTCGTCGTCCGCTGCGACCAGCGGAAGCAGGTCGTTCACCCATCGGCGGACGTTCGCCTGCCCCATCCGCAAGGTCAGCTGGCGGTCGAACAGATCCATCATGGGCAACGGGTCCACCGCACCGCCGTAGACGCCGGAGATCGACACGGTGCCGCCGCGCCGCGCCAGCCGGATGGCCGTCTGCAGCGCCGCCAGGCGATCGATCCCGGCCTTCTCCATCACAGGCCGCGCAAGGGCGTCGGGCAGAAGGCCGGCGAGCTTCTGCGCCCCCGTCGCTGCGGGCGACCCGTGCGCCTCCATGCCCACGGCGTCGATGGTGGCGTCGGCGCCCCGGCCGTCCGTGAGGTCCCGCACCGCGGACTCGAGATCGTCGACCTCCGTCACGTCGAGCACGTCGACGCCGTGCCGGCGGGCCATGGCCAGACGTTCCGGCACGAGGTCCAGGCCGATCACCAGCCCGGCTCCACGGTGCGCAGCGATGCGCGCCGCCATCTGCCCGATCGGGCCCAACCCGACGACGACCACCGACCCGCCCGGCGGAACCTGCGCGTACTCGACGGCCTGCCACGCGGTCGGCAGGACGTCCGAGAGGTAGAGGTACCGCTCGTCGGGGCTCCCGTCGTCCGGCACGATGACCGGCCCGAACTGTGCCTGCGGCACGCGCAGGTACTGCGCCTGCCCGCCTGGGACCTGGCCGTACAGCTTGGTGTACCCGAAGAGGGCCGCGCCCTTGTCCTGGTCGCGGACCTGCGTGGTCTCGCACTGCGAGGTGAGACCGTGCGTGCACATCCAGCAGGTCCCGCACGCGATCCCGAACGGCACGACGACCCGGTCGCCGGGCTTGAGCC
>NZ_JBFULZ010000278.1:0-4031 GCF_054049635.1 Cellulomonas sp. P5_C6
GACGTCGACGACCGCCCCGTCCCACGTCTCCGCGAGCGCCGCCGCGCGCACCTGCGGGTCCGTGGCCGTGGTCGTGAGGAAGTCGGCGATCGGGCCGATCGCCACCTCGGGCAGCAGCCCGTCCTCGAGCGCCACCTCCGGCACGACGATCACGGTGGCCGACCCCAGACCCGCCTCGGCGAGCATCTGGCGCAGGTGGTCGCTGACGGCGTCCTGCGCGCCCGGGTCCACGCGGTCCAGCACGAGGGCGAGGTGCGTCCCGCGACGGGCGGCGTCCGCGAGCAGCTCCCACGGGACCGCGTCCGCGTACCGCGCGGCCGTAGTGACGAACAGCCACACGTCCGCCGCGCCCAGCAGCTGGGCGGCCAGGATGCGGTTGCCCTCCTCGACCGAGTCCACGTCCGGGGCATCCAGGAGCGCCAGACCGACCGGGAGTGCCTCGGACCCGACCAGCCGCAGCCCGGGCCGGGCGCCGGCCAGCGCGCGGTCCTCGGCCGAGTCCGCGCGGGTCAGGGACGGCAGCACCCGGTCCGAGCTGAACCAGCGGACGTCCAGCGGATGGTGCACCAGGACCGGCCACCGGGTGGTCGGCCGCAGCACCCCGGACGGGCTGACCTCGGCGCCGACCAGCGAGTTGACCACCGTCGACTTGCCCGCGCCCGTCGACCCACCGACGACGACGAGGACCGGGGCGCCCGGGTCGCGCAACCGCGGCAGGAGGTAGTCGTCGAGCTGGTCGAGCACGCGCGTCCGGTCCGCCCGGGCCGGGGCCGCCGACGGGGTCGCCAGCGGGAGGCGCAGGTCGGCCACCTGGCTGCGCAGCGCGAGCAGCGCGCCGGCGAGCTCGTCGTGCTCCATCGCCGCACCCGCCTCTCCCACGTCGTAGCGAGCGTATCTGCGCAGGTCCGCGAAGGTGCGGTGACCGCGGACGAGCGGGCGGGGCCTCGTCCGGAAAGCGCGCGACGCCCACCGGACAGGGTCCGATGGGCGTCGCGAGGCGGTGTCAGTCGCGCCGCAGCTTGCGGTAGGTCACCCGGTGCGGGCGGGCGGCGTCGGCGCCGAGCCGCTCGACCTTGTTCTCCTCGTAGGAGGCGAAGTTGCCCTCGAACCAGTACCAGTTGCCGGGGTTCTCCTCCGTGCCCTCGTAGGCCAGGATGTGCGTCGACACCCGGTCGAGGAACCACCGGTCGTGGGACACGACCACGGCGCAGCCCGGGAACTCCAGGAGCGCGTTCTCCAGCGAGCCGAGCGTCTCGACGTCCAGGTCGTTGGTGGGCTCGTCGAGCAGCAGCAGGTTGCCGCCCTGCTTGAGGGTCAGCGCGAGGTTGAGTCGGTTGCGCTCGCCGCCGGACAGGACGCCGGCCGGCTTCTGCTGGTCCGGCCCCTTGAACCCGAACGCGGCGACGTAGGCCCGCGACGGCATCTCGACGTTGCCGACCTTGAGGAAGTCGAGCCCGTCGGAGACCACCTCGAACAGGGTCTTCTTCGGGTCGATGCCCCCGCGCGACTGGTCGACGTAGGAGATGTTCACGGTCTCGCCGACCTTGAGGTCGCCCGCGTCCAGCGGCTCGAGACCCACGATCGTCTTGAACAGCGTGGTCTTGCCGACGCCGTTCGGACCGATGACCCCCACGATGCCGTTGCGCGGCAGCGTGAAGCTCAGGCCGTCGATCAGCACGCGTCCGTCGAAGCCCTTCTCCAGGCTCTTCGCCTCGAGCACGATCGCGCCCAGGCGCGGACCCGGCGGGATCTGGATCTCCTCGAAGTCCAGCTTCCTGGTGCGGTCCGCCTCCGCAGCCATCTCCTCGTAGCGCGCGAGGCGCGACTTCGACTTGGTCTGGCGGCCCTTGGCGTTGGACCGGACCCACTCCAGCTCCTCCTTGAGGCGCTTGGCGAGCTTGAGGTCCTTCTTGCCCTGGATGGCCAGGCGCTCCTGCTTCTTCTCGAGGTACGTCGAGTAGTTGCCCTCGTACGGGTACAGGCGGCCGCGGTCGACCTCGCAGATCCACTCCGCGACGTGGTCGAGGAAGTACCGGTCGTGGGTGACGGCCAGGATGGCGCCCGCGTAGTCCTTGAGGTGCTGCTCGAGCCAGAGCACGCTCTCGGCGTCGAGGTGGTTGGTGGGCTCGTCGAGGAGCAGCAGGTCCGGCTTCTCCAGGAGCAGCTTGCACAGGGCGACCCGGCGGCGCTCACCACCGGACAGCACGGTCACGTCGGCGTCCGGCGGGGGGCAGCGCAGCGCGTCCATCGCCTGCTCGAGCTGGGCGTCGAGGTCCCACGCGTCCGCCGCGTCGATGGCCTCCTGCAGGACGCCCATCTCCGCGAGCAGCGCGTCGAAGTCGGCGTCGGGCTCGCCCATCAGCACGGAGATCTCGTTGTACCGGTCGAGCTTGCCCTTGATCTCGGCGACGCCCTCCTCGACGTTGCCCAGCACCGTCTTCGCCTCGTTCAGCGGCGGCTCCTGCTGCAGGATGCCGACGGTGTAGCCGGGGCTCAGCCGCGCCTCCCCGTTCGACGGCTGGTCGAGACCGGCCATGATCTTGAGGATGGTCGACTTGCCGGCGCCGTTGGGGCCGACGACGCCGATCTTGGCGCCGGGCAGGAAGTTCAGGGTGACGTCGTCGAGGATGACCTTGTCGCCGTGCGCCTTGCGCGTCTTGTACATGGTGTAGATGAACTCAGCCACTGGCTCTTCGTCCGCCTCGGTGATCGTGGGGGCGCCCCGGCGCTGACGTTGCTCGAAGCGGCTCGGGGCACTGCTGTCTGGGCGGCACCGGCGACGGCGGGCCGACCGCGCAGCACGCGTGCGCGCGGTCCGACCTGTCGCGTCGTCGGGTCGCCGGTGCCCCAGCCTAGGCGATCACCCGGCGGTGGCCAGCGCGAGCTCCTGCTCCGGGTCGGGCGCGGGCGCGAGGCCCTCCTCCTCGTCGTCGGGGAGCACCTCGAGCTCGGAGACGTCCGCCGGCTCCTCGTCGGCACCCGTCGTCGCGGACGCGCTCACCGTCCGCGCGAAGTGGCTGCTGCCGAACGCCAGGTTCGGGCCCAGGGCGCTGGCGTCGAGCACCAGCGTGGTGCGCGGACCCTCGGGACCCGCCCACTCCTCGGTCGACAGGAGACCCTGCACGATGACCGGGTCGCCCTTGCGCAGGGACCGCGCCGCGTTGATCGCCATGGTGCGGAACGCCTTCACGTGGAACCACTCGGTCTGCGCGTCCTTCCAGGCGCCGGCCTGCTTGTCGAACCAGCGACGCGTGCTGGCCAGGCGGAACGTCGCGTACGGGACGCCGCCGTCGATCTCGTGGAAGATCCGCACCTCGGTGCCGATCCACCCCACCACGGTCAGGTCCAGGGTCTGCGTGCTCATGCGATGCCTCCAGTGCGTGCGCCCCGGCGGGTGCGGGGCTCGTGCGACCAGGCTGGACGGCTACGGGCTGCTGGCACGGCGCGACCGGGGAGGCCGTGGACGCGGACGCCGGCGCGAGGGGCTGTGGGCGGCTCAGGTCCGGGCGGCCGCGATGAGCTCGCGCACGGCCCGGTGCTCGGCCAGGACCGCCTCGGTGGGCACGGCGAGCCGGGCGCGCGCCACGTTCTCGAGTGCCGCCCGCCCGTCCTGCAGCACGGCGGCGGAGCGCCTGCGGGCCGCGGACCGACGGGCCGCGACGGACCCGAGAGCCGCCGCCACGGCGGCCAGGACCAGCACGATCGCCGCGACCGGCGCCCAGACGTTCGCGCGCGTGCCGCCGAGCAGGGAGCCGACCGCGACCGAGGCGACGAGCACCGCGGCTCCGGCCAGCACGACGGACGCGACCAGGAGCCAGAGCGACAGCGCGGAGCGACGGGTCGACACGGTGAGCTGCGTGAGGGCGTCGGTCACCGCGAGCCGCATCTCGACGGTCGACGCGACCCGCTCGGCGACGTCCTGCCCCCATCGGCGCGGCAGCCCGGCCGTGACCGCGTCGAGCCAGGCGGCGCGCGCGAGCCCGACCGTGTCCTCCTGCACCGCCCCGAACCCGGGCGCGGCGGTGGAGCCC
>NZ_JBFULZ010000279.1:0-3929 GCF_054049635.1 Cellulomonas sp. P5_C6
ACGTGGGGTTCGCAGCCGAGCGCCGTGCCGCCCGCACCCCGGCCGCAGCCCGGCTCGCCCGCTCCCGCGGCCCAGCCCGGGTCCTGGCAGCAGGGGACCCCGCCGACCMCCACCGGTCAGCCCGCGCCGTGGCAGCCGACGCCCGCCGCGGCGCCCGCTCCGGCGGCGCAGCCCGGCGCCTGGCAGCCCACGCCTGCCACCTCGCGTTCCTCCAGCGCGCCGGCGACCAGCCGCCCGGCCCAGCCGACCGGTCAGCCGGGCTGGTCCGTGGCACCCGCAGCACCCGCGGCGTCCTCGCCGGACGCGGCACCCGCAGCGTGGTCRCCCACCGGACTGTCCGCCGGCACCGTCCCCGCCCCGCGGGCAGGCGGCGCGCCCGCCGCTGCAGCCTTCACGCCTCCGCCCGGCGGGTTCCCGGACCCGATCCCGGCCGGCGCCGCCCGCGACGAGGACGACGACTTCGACGACGATGACGACGACGAGCGCCCGCGTCACCCGTACACATGGCTGCACCTCATCGTGCTCGCGCTCGTCGCGTTCGTGCTCGGCTTCCTCATCGTCCTGCTGCTCAGCCGAGGGCAGGACACCCCGGGGACCAGCGCCGCGGCGTCCGTCGCCGCCTCCACCGTGCACGTCCCGACCGGCCTGCGGGCCGGACCTGCCTGACCCCGAACCGAGGAGAACCGTGGCTGCGACCGAACGAGCGATCGAGCTGGCCGTGGCGGCCGCCCGCGCCGCTTCCGACATCAAGGCCGAGGAGATCATCGCGCTCGACGTCAGCGAGCAGCTCGTGCTGACCGACGTCTTCCTCATCGCCTCCGGCAGCAACGAGCGCCAGGTCGGCGCCATCGTCGACGCCGTCGAGGAGGCCCTGTTCAAGCTCGGGGCCAAGCCGATCCGGCGCGAGGGCAAGGGCGCGGGCCGCTGGGTGCTGGTCGACTTCGGCGACGTCGTCGTGCACGTCCAGCACGCGGAGGACCGGGTGTACTACGCCCTCGAGCGGCTGTGGAAGGACTGCCCTGTGATCGATCTCCCCGCCGACGCGCGGGGGACCGACCAGGGCGCGGACGCGTGACGGCGGGGCGTCTGCTCCTCGTCCGGCACGGCCGGACGGCCTACAACTCGCAGGCGCGCCTGCAGGGCCAGGTCGACATCCCCCTCGACGACGTCGGCCGCTGGCAGGCCCGCACCGCCGCCGCGCGCCTGCTGACGCGCCACGAGCCGACCGTCATCGTGACCTCCGACCTGAGCCGCGCCCACGAGACCGCGAGCTTCCTCGGGCGCGCGGCGGGTCTCGACCTCGTCGTCGACCCCCGCCTGCGCGAGCGCGCGTTCGGTCTCTGGGAGGGCCTCACGGGCGACGACCTGCGGCGCGACTGGCCCGAGGAGTTCGCCGTGTGGCGCGCCGGTGGCCAGCCCGAGGGCGTCGGCGCCGAGACGCGCGCGGAGGTGGCGACGCGCGTCCGGGAGGGGATCCTCGARCACGCTGCGGCGCTCGGGAAGGACGACACGCTCGTCGTCGTCTCGCACGGCTCCGCCATCAGCTGCGCCGTCGGCGACCTGCTCGGCATGCCGACCGACTGGCACGGCTTCGCCGGCATGCTCAACGTCCACTGGACCGAGCTCATCGCCACGCGCGGCGACTTCGCTCCCGCGTGGCGGATGGTCGGCTACAACCTCGGGCCCACGGACGCGTCGAGCGACTGGAACGCGGGACCGGACACGACGCACGACTCGGACGCCGACTCCGAGACGCGGGACCCCGATTAGCGTTTGGGCCTGCGTTCGTTCTAAACTCTCCGAGCGCCTACGGGCGTGAGTGGTCCCCCCCGGGGGGCTGCGGGGCTGTGGCGCAGCTGGTAGCGCACCTGCATGGCATGCAGGGGGTCAGGGGTTCGAATCCCCTCAGCTCCACCGAAAGTGCTGGTCAGAGGCCACGCCGGGATCCTGAACCTAGGAGCCTGACGTGGCCACTGGACACTTAATAGACACATATGGGTCGCGACTCGGCCCGTCACACGGGTCTCTCGGACCTCCTGCCGCGTCTTGGGACCGTCCCCGAATACCTGGTGGCATGGACACCAACCTTGCGACGTCGGCCACCGAGCCGGCGATGACCCTGTCCGAGCTCGCCGCCTACCTCTCGGTGAGCAACCAGGCCCTCTACGACCTGCCCTCCCAAGGACGCGGACCGCGCGGCTTCCGAGTCGGACGCCAGCTGCGGTTCCGGATGAGCGAGATCGAGGCCTGGCTGGCCCGCATGGAGGCCGCCGACGGCGAACGCCACCGCCCGCGAGGCGGCACGTGAGCCGCGGGCGGCCCCGCACTGCGATCGGCACCTTCGGCGACATCGCCGTGACCGACCTGGGCGCCCGCTATCGGGCGATGACGCGCTACCGGGATCTGGACGGCCGGCTCCGCAGGGTGACCGCAGTCGCCACCAATCAGCGCGAAGCCCGAGCGCGGCTCAAGAACAAGCTTGTCGACCGCGCCGGGTACGGCAGCGGGGGACTGCTGAGCGTAGCGAGCCCGTTCGGCGATCTCTGTGACCTGTGGTTGGCGGACCTGGAGCTGCGGGACATCTCCGAAGGAACGAAGGAGAACTACCGCGACGATCTGCGGCTGCACGCGCGACCGGCACTCGAGCCGTACACGCTGGGGGAAATCGGCACCGGCCGCGTCGAGTGGTTCCTGCGGGGTGGGGCCGACATCTACGAGGTCCTGCTCGGCACGTAGATGCGCCCCGGCGAAGTGCTCGCACTACGACCGTGCGACATCACCGACGCGCCTCAGGGGATGGTCGCCCATGTGCGGGGCACGGTCGTGCGGCGGCAGGGGACGCGTGACTTCCGGCAGGACCAGGCCAAGACTGACGCCTCACGCCGCAGCATCGCCGTACCGGACCTCGCTGCCCAAGTACGCCGGCGTCGGATCGCGGAGATGGCCGGTGATCTGGTCCGCGACGGTCGCTCCCGGGGGCCCGACCACCCGCGAGCTCGCCGATCGGTGGCAATCCGCGCACGACACCGTCCTGGAGGCGCTCCCGCGAGATCTGTGGAACGGCAAGGAGCTCGTCGCGGTCGGGGCATTGCGGGGACGACCGAGCACCGCATCCAGCCTGCTCAACCTCCTGCCAATCGTTCTCGGCCAGCGGTTKCCCCGCCGACGTCCGCGACGCGCTGGCCTCCCGCCTCGAGGGTCACCTGTCAGAGTTCGGCTCGGCGACCGAAGGGGTCGACTCTCCGCACGACGAGGACGATGGCTACCGGCGCGGCTCGATCTGGGCGCCGTCGACGGCGCTCATCGAGAGTGGCCTGCGCGCCCCGGGGTATTCCGAACTCCCGGATGCGGTGTGCGCTCGCTTCCGCGCTCTGTGCATGCGTCGGGATTCGCAGAGCTTCGACGCACGCACCGGGGCGGGCCTCCGAGATCGCGCCGACACGTGAGCCGCCTCGGTCTACCTGACTCCTGCCGCGGACGCCTCGGGCGTGAGCGTGGGTGCCGCGCCAACGTCGTCGCCCGGCGAACCGTGTCGAAACCCTGGCCACCCGAGATCCCGGATCCATCTCCGTCGACGTGATCCCCGAGGCGCCTACATGCGACGCGACTTGGTGCCCGAGTGGTCCGGCAGGCGGCGGCGTTGCCAGGCGTCGATGATGTGCGAGTACATCGCGTGCTCAGCGGCCTCGGCGGTGCGGGCCTCGATCGTCGCGAACACGGCTTCGTGCTCGCGCAGCGTCCGCTCGTGGAACGACGGCGGTGTCATGCCGTGGTACCGCGCGCTGTCGCGCGCGCGCTCGAACAGGGACCGGGCGATGCTCTCGGCGAGGCGGTTGCCGGAGATCTCCATGACGATGTCGTGGAAGCGCACGTCGGACGCGCCGAAGGCGCTGGGGTCGTCGAGCGACGCGCGCATGGACTCCAGGGCC
>NZ_JBFULZ010000280.1:0-3868 GCF_054049635.1 Cellulomonas sp. P5_C6
GCGGGAGCACCATCCGGAAGAAGAACCCGAGCTTGCTGGCGCCGTCGATCGAGGCGGCCTCCTCGATCTCGTCCGGGATCGCCCGCAGGAACGGGACCAGGATGATGATCGTCGTCGGGAGCCCGAAGCCGATCTGCGGCAGGATCACGCCGCCGAGGTTGTTGATGAGCCCGAAGTTGCGGACCAGGATGTACAGCGGCGTGATGGCGACGGTGATCGGGAACATCAGGCCGGCGGCGAACAACGCGTAGAGCGCGCCCCGGCCCCTGAACTGGTACCGCGCCAGGACGTAGCTGCACATGAGCCCGAGAGCGACGACCGCAGCAGCGGTGAACAAGGCGACGATCGTCGAGTTGCCCACCTCGCGCCAGAACGTCGAGTTGGTCAGGACGTCGACGTAGTTCGTCAGCTTCCACGGCGACGGAAAGCCCGCGGGGTCGGTGGTGATCTGCGCGTTCGTCCGGAAGCCGCCGATGATGATGTAGAGGATCGGCACGAGCATCACCGAGACGAGCAGCAGCGCGATGAAGTACGTCGCGGGGCCTGCACCACCCCGGCTCCGGGAGTTCACGCCGGGCCGCCGGGCGGGCGGCTTCGGTGCCGGCAGCTGGATGGTCGAGGCAGTCATCGTGTGGCCTTGTCCGTGAGGGCGCCGGCCGTGTCGCGGCGCAGCACGAAGCGCTGGTAGACGAGCGCGATGATCAGGGAGATGACGAAAAGGACCACGGCGACGGCACTGCCGTACCCGAAGTTCCCGGCAGTCCGGCCGTACTGGACCATGTAGGTCGCCATCGTCGAGACGCCTGCGGTGCCCGCCACGTACTGACCCCAGATGATGTACACGAGGTCGAAGAGCTGGAGCGACCCGATGATCGACAGGAACGCCCAGATGCGCAGGGTCGGGCCGAGGAGCGGCAGCGTGATGCTGCGCTGGATCTGCCAGTAGCTGGCGCCGTCGATGGAGGCCGCCTCGAAGAGCTCCTGCGGGATGTTCTGCAGCGCGGCCATGAACAGGATCACCGCGAACCCGATGTACTTCCACGAGATGATGACCATCAAGGTCCAGATCGCGATGTCCGGGTTCGACAGCCACTCACTCGCCAGCGCGCCGAGCCCGACCTTGTTGAGCAGGCCGTTGAGCGCGCCGTCGCTCTGGAGCATGAGGCTCCAGCCCGTCCCGACGATGACCTCGGAGACCACGTACGGGACGAAGATCAGCACCCGGATGAGCGAGCGGGCGCGCATCGGCCGGTTCAGCAGCAGCGCCAGCCCGATGGCGATCGGGCCCTGGATCAGCAGGGACGCAACGACGATGAACAGGTTGTGCGACAGCGCCGCATGGAACTCGGGGTCCGTCAGGATGATCTTGTAGTTGTTCAGCCCCACGAAGTCGGTCGGCTTGCCGTAGCCCTTCCAGCGGAAGAAGCCGTAGTACGCGGCGAGGCACACCGGCAGGATGACGAAGCCGACGAACACGAGGACGGCTGGCCCGGAAAGAATCGCGATCTCGAAGCGCTGACGCCAGCCCACACCACGTCGGCGCGGCCGGGCGGCGGCCGGGGCCGGCGAGCTGCCGACCCCGACCGCCGAGCGGTCGATCTGCGAGTTCTTCACGGCCAACGGGTTGACCGGTGAATCGCTCATGACGTCCTAGCTATCCCTTGGCCGACGAGGTGTTGACCGCGTTGATGATGTCCTCGACCGAGCCCTGGCCGGCGAGGAGGTTCACCACCGCGCCGTTCAGCGCGTTGCCGACGTTCTGGCCGTACAGGGTGTCGAGCCACTGCGACGCGTAGGGCGCGTCGTTGAACGCGGCGATGACGTCCTTCAGGTACGGCTCGGTGACGACAGCCTGCGCGTCCTTGTTCACCGGGGGGGCGTTGAACGCCTTGTAGTAGGCCTCCTGGACGTCCTTCGACGTGAGGTAGTTCAGGAAGTCGGTGCAGGCCTTCTTCGGGGCCTTGGCCGAGCAGGAGTAGCCGTCGACGCCACCCATGATCGCCTTGGGGTCACCCTTGCCGCCGGGGACGGAGACGAAGGGGTAGAAGCCCAGGTCAGGCAGCGGCTTCGCGTCGGGCGTGAGCGACCCGATCACGCCCGGGTCCCAGGCGCCCATGAGCTCGGCGCCGGCCTTGTGGTTGGCGATGAGACCGGCGGACGAGCCGRCACCCTGCTGCGCCGACGTCGAGAGGAAGCCCTCGTTGAAGTTGCCACCCTTGGCGAACGCGTCCAGGTCCTCGCCGGCCTTGGTCCAGCAGTCGTCCTCGAACTGCAGCGACTTCGCGGTCTCGTTCAGGACGTCCTCGCTGCACTCGCGCAGCGCGAACCAGTAGTACCAGTGCGCGGCAGGCCAGGCGTCCTTGCCACCGAGCGCGATCGGCGAGACGCCGGACGCCTTGAGGGCCTTGTTCGCGGCGACCAGGTCGTCGAGCGTCTTGGGCGGGGTCGTGATGCCGGCAGCCGTGTAGAGGTCCTGGCTGTAGAAGAAGCCGCCCGGCAGGGTCGCGACGGGCATGGCGTACGTCTTGCCGTCGATCGACTCGGCCTTGAAGGCGCCCTCGCCCACGCCGGCCTTGGTCTCGTCCGTGATCGAGTCCGTGATGTCCATGAGCTGGCCGGCGTCGACCATCGCGGCCATCTTGCCGCCACCGCGCTGCAGGAAGATGTCCGGCGCGTCGCCCGAGTTCAGCGCCGTCTGCAGCTTGCCGTCGAGGTCCTCGTTCTGGACCGTCTGGATCTTGATCGTGACGCCGGGGTTCGCGGTCTCGAAGCTCGCGACCGTGTCCTTGAAGAACTGGCCGCCCGGTCCGGTCGTGGCGTTGGTCCAGAGCGTCATCTCGACCGGGTTGGAGGCGTCCGCGGTGCTGTCGTCACCGCTGCCGTTGTCGGAGCTGGAACATCCGGCGACCGCGAGCGCGATGCCCGCACCCAGTGCGACCAGGGCCGCACCTCGCATCTTCCTTGCCATGAAGGGAACTCCTCTGTCGTCGTTGACGGGTAGGTCGAAGCCTGGCGATGGAGATTCTGCGACGAGTGTCACGGTCTCGTCAATCGTTATCGATAACGGTTTCGACACGATCGGGCTCCGTCTATGATCGCTCCGTGGAGTTCCTGCCTCGCGTGAAGATGGCCGACGTCGCCCGCGACGCGGGCGTCTCGGTCGCGACCGTGTCGAAGGTGGTGAACGGGCGGTACGGGGTAGCCCAGAGCACCGTCGACCACGTCCAGGAGGTCATCGAGCGGCTCGGCTACTCCGCGAGMCTCGGGGCGCAGAGCCTGCGCAGCCATCGCACCAACGTGCTCGGCATCCTCGTCGCGGAGTTCGAGCCCTTCTCGACGGAGCTGCTCAAGGGCGCGTCCGCCGCAGTCGCCTCGACGGGCTACGAGCTGCTGGCCTACTCCGGCGGCGGCCGCGGTGGCGACGTCGGATGGGAACGACGCTACCTGTCGCGGCTCTCGGGCACGCTCATCGACGGCGCGATCATCGTCACCCCGACCGTCGGCGTGACCAACCACGGGGTCCACGTCGTCGCCGTCGACCCGCACACCGGGCCGTCGGAGCTGCCGACGGTCGACTCGGACAACTTCGCCGGCGCGGTGCTCGCCACCACCTACCTGCTGTCCCTCGGGCACCGACGGATCGGATTCCTCGGCGGCCGTGGCGACCTCGAGTCCGCCCGGCTGCGCGAGGCCGGGTTCCGGCAGGCGATGGCCGACGCGGGGGTCACCGTGGACGACGACTCCGTGCGTGTCGGCGGATACAAGACCGAGACGGCGAGGGAGCCGGCGCGCCAGCTCCTGACGCAGGACCCCCGTCCGACCGCGATCTTCGCTGCGAACGACCTCTCGGCCATCGCCACGCTGGAGG
>NZ_JBFULZ010000281.1:0-3776 GCF_054049635.1 Cellulomonas sp. P5_C6
CGGCGACACGCCAGGGGCTCGGGGGTCGACGCGTGCCGACCCCCGCTCCCCCGGCGCCCGCGCGGCCGGCGCTCGTCACCGGCGCAGTCATCGGACCAGCGTAGGTCGCCGCCGACGCCCGCCCGACGTGCCGTCCGTCACGACGTGGATCGCCTGCGCAGCAGCAGCCACGCGCCGATGCCGCCGCCCACCACGAGGACCGCCGCGATCCCGATCAGCACGCCGCCGGAGACGTGCCGCTCGGGGTCGGGATCGGCCGCCGACGCCGTCGCCGTCGCCGAGCTCGTCGGAACGGGCGACGCGGTGGGCGTGGGCGAGGCGGTGGGTGACGGGGTCACGACCCCGTAGGCCGTGTCGTGCGACGCGGTGAACGAGAACGTCCCCTCGATCGGGTGCCCGTCGTCGGAGGTGACCCGGTAGACCACCGTGTAGACACCGGCGGGCAGCGCCCCGGTGACCGCCTGCGTCACGGTGTTGTCGACGAGGACGGCCGGACCCGTGCTCACCGTCCGCTGGTCGGGAGCGTGGACCACGATCTCGGTGCCGACGGCCAGCGCGGGCTCGTCGAACGTGAGGGTCACGTGCTCGGGGACGACCTCGACGGCGGTTCCGTCGGCGGGGTCGGTGCTCCGCAGCACGTTGTGCGCCTGCGCGGCGGTGGCGCCGGCCAGCGTCCCCGCGAGCGCGAGCGCCAGGCCGGCGAGCACCGCGGCGCCTCGTCGGACCACCGACTCGTGGGGCACGCGGGAGGTGAGCACGGTGAATCGTCCCGCGCGGGGCGCGGACGGGACGGTGGGGTGGGCAGATGGAGAGAGCGTGGGCATGCGAAGTCCTCGGTCGTGAGCGATCGGCAGGGACGCGGTCGGCCCGGCCACCGGTACGACCGGTCAGCGCAGGGGGACCACGGGGGACTGCCACGCGGGCGGACCGCGCAGGGGCACGACGTCGCGCCACCACTCGTGCCCGACGGGCGGGACCTCGGCGGGCGTCGGCAGGGAGGCGCGGGGCACGACGACGACCGGGATGCCGGTGCCGACGAGCGGCCGGAGCCACGCCGACAGCCACCACAGCGCCCGGTCCGCGCCGACGATCACGAGCGCGGCGGCGACGGTCGCGACGACGTGCAGCGCGAGCATCACGGTCCCGCCGAGCAGCGCCGGCGCCACCGGGGCGTCCGTCGCGGCGCACGGCACCACCGAGCCGGCGTGGTGCGCGTGTCCGACCAGCGCACCCGGGCCCGGCATGCAGGCCATCGACGTGACCGCGCCGAGAACCGAGTGCACCATCAGCTGCCCGACGCCGAGCAGCGCGAGCGCCCCGGCCGGGCCCAGCCGGCGCCCGGTCACGACGACCGCGGCGGCGAGCACGAGAGCGGTCAGGGCAAGCAGGACGAGGGCCGGCGGCCTCCCGCCCCCGGCGAGCACGTGCGCAAGGGTCCCCAGCGCGACCGTCACCGCGGCGACCGTGCCGGCACGCGCGAGGCGCAGCGGACCGGTCGCGGGAGCGGGCATCCCGACACGGTAGCCGCCCCGGCGGCGACGGCCCGCCCCAACCTCGCCGGAGCCAATTCAGCGTGACGGGGAACACAGCGCGGGGCCACCGTTGTTGCGAAATGGGTGCGGGATGGTTGTCCTGCGCAATCAAACGGAGTGTCAGACCCCTCCCGTAACGTCCCCCGCCAGTGCAGTCGCATGACGCGTCCCCGTCTGCCGAGAAGGTCACATGTCCCAGCAGAGCTCCACCGCCACCGAACTCCCGGCGTCCTCGAAGGCATCGACGTTCGTCCCCCCGACCCACCGCGAGATCCTCACGATCCTCGGCGGCCTGATGCTCGGCATGTTCCTCGCCGCGCTCGACCAGACCATCGTCGCCACGTCCATCCGGACCATCGGCGACGACCTGAACGGCCTGTCCCTGCAGGCGTGGGTCACCACCGCCTACCTGCTCACGGCCACGATCTCGACGCCGCTGTACGGCAAGCTCTCGGACATCTACGGCCGCAAGCCGCTGTACATGATCTCGATCTCGATCTTCGTGGTCGGGTCGCTGCTCTCGGGCACGGCCGACTCGATGTACCAGCTGGCCGTCTACCGCGGCATCCAGGGCCTCGGCGCCGGTGGTCTGATGGCGCTGGCGATCACGATCCTCGGGGACCTCGTCGCCCCGCGCGAGCGCGCCCGCTACCAGGGCTACTTCCTCGCCGTGTTCGGCGTGGCGTCCGTGCTCGGGCCGGTCGTCGGCGGCTTCTTCGCCGGCGCGGACACCATCCTCGGCATCGACGGCTGGCGCTGGGTCTTCCTCATCAACGTGCCCATCGGCATCATCGCGATCCTGGTCATCTGGCGCGTGCTGCACCTGCCACCGCTCAAGCGTGTGAACCACAAGATCGACTACCCGGGCGCGCTCGCGTTGATCGTCGCGCTGGTCCCGCTCCTGGTCGTCGCCGAACAGGGTCGTATCTGGGGCTGGGACTCCAGCCGGTCGATCGCCTGCTACGCCATCGGCGTGCTCGGCGTGGTCGCGTTCATCGTCGCGGAGCGCTACGCCAAGGGTGACGCGATCCTCCCGCTCTACCTGTTCCGGAACCGCACGTTCTCGGTGGGTGCGGGCGCCAACACGGTCATCGGCCTCGGCATGTTCGGCGGGCTGGCGACGCTGCCGCTGTACCTGCAGATCGTCAAGGGCCAGACCCCCACCCAGGCGGGCCTGACGCTCATCCCGTTCACGCTCGGCATCATGGCCGGCTCGATCATCGCCGGTCAGACCACGTCGCGGACCGGCCGGTACAAGGTGTTCCCGGTCGCCGGCACCATCCTCATGGGCACGGGCGCGCTGCTGTTCTCGCGCCTCGAGTCCGGGACCCACCTGCCGTTCGTCTTCGCGGTGTCGGTCCTCTTCGGGCTCGGGCTCGGCTTCACCATGCAGCCGCTGGTCCTCGCCGTGCAGAACGCCGTGCCGGTGCGGGACATGGGCGTCGCGACGTCGTCGTCCCTGTTCTTCCGGCAGATGGGCGGCACGCTCGGGACCGCCGTGTTCCTCTCGGTGCTGTTCTCGACCGTCGGCGACAACATCGCGGCCGCGTTCCGGACCGTCGCGCAGACGCCCGCGTTCCAGGCGGCCGTCGCCGACCCGGCGGTGCAGGCGGACCCGGCCAACGCACCCGTGCTGGCGATGCTCCAGCCGGGTGGCGCCGGCGGGGCGGTGCCGTCGCTCGACGACTCGTCGTTCATCAACAACCTCGACCCGCGCCTCGCGCAGCCGTTCCTCGACGGCTTCTCGCAGTCGGTCGACACGGTCCTGCTGCTGGCGGCCTGCATCATGGCCGTCGGCGTGATCCTCACGGTGATGCTCCCCGAGCTGCCGCTGCGGAACGTGTCCGGCATCCAGGGCCGGTTCGACGAGGCCGCCGATGCCGCGGCCGCGGCGGCCGGTCCGGCGCAGCCGCCCGCACAGGCTGCCGCCGCGGCGACCGCCGTCGGTGGGGTCGCGGGGATCGTCGCCGACGAGGCCGCGGTCAACCGCGCGGCGGCGGAGTCGGTGTCGGAGTCGCCCGCGCAGGTGGACGACGACGCACCCGACGTGGAACCCGTACGCGTGGACGTGGAGGACGACGTCCTCGCGGACGAGCAGGTCCGCGCGGACTGACCCGACCGCCGACTCACCGACGGCCCCGGCACGCACTCGCGCGCCGGGGCCGTCGTCGTCGCGCCACGCACCGGGCCGAGCCCGCGCCAGGCCACGCGCCTGGCCAGCGCCGGTAGCCCACGCGTCGGGCC
>NZ_JBFULZ010000282.1:0-3720 GCF_054049635.1 Cellulomonas sp. P5_C6
GCTACCCGGTCGACGGGCAGGTCGAGACCGCCGTGCTGCCGCAGGAGTCCGCCGGCTACCTGGGCACGCCGGGCCTCGTCGGCAGCCGGGCGGGCCAGGACTTCTCGACGCTCTTCCTCGTGAGCGCGCACGACGTCGCGACGACGCCCGACGGGACGCAGCGGCTGACGGTCGAGGCGCGCGACGCCGCCGCACGGCTGGGGCTGACGCTCGTGCTCGAGCTGACGGCGCAGGGGCTGGTGCGGCAGCGCGCGGTCCTGACCAACGAGGACGACGACGTCTACGGGCTGGAGGGGCTGCTGCTCACCCTGCCGGTCCCGGCGGTCGCCACCGAGCTGCTCGACTTCACCGGGCGCTGGGCTCGCGAGCGCAGCCCGCAACGCACGGCGTTCACGCACGGCACGCGGCTGCGCGAGAACCGGCGCGGCCGGACGGGCTACGACAGCGCGTTCGTGCTGGTGGCGGGCACGGCCGGGTTCGCCAACCGCACCGGCGAGGTCTGGGGGCTGCACACGGCCTGGTCCGGCAACCACCGGTCGCTGGCCGAGCGGAGCCACTACCAGCCCGGGGTGCTGGGTGGCGGGGAGCTGCTCGGCTCCGGCGAGGTGCGGCTGGCCCGCGGGGAGTCGTACGCGAGCCCGTGGGTCTACGGGGCCTGGGGAGTCGGGCTGGACGCGCTCGCGGGCCGGTTCCACGCGTGGATGCGTGCGCGCCCGCAGCACCCGCGCTCGCCCCGGCCGGTCACCCTCAACACCTGGGAGGCCGTGTACTTCCAGCACGACCTCGGGCGGCTGACCGCGCTCGCCGACGCCGCCGCGGCCGTGGGTGCCGAGCGGTTCGTGCTCGACGACGGGTGGTTCGGGGACCGGCGCGACGACACCCGGGCGCTGGGGGACTGGACCGTGTCCGCCGACGTGTGGCCCGACGGGCTGCACCCGCTGGTCGAGCACGTCACCGGGCTCGGGCTGGAGTTCGGGCTCTGGGTGGAGCCGGAGATGGTCAACGCCGACTCCGACCTGGCCCGCGCGCACCCCGAGTGGATGCTGCGGGTGCCCTCCCGGCTGCCCCGCGAGGCCCGCCACCAGCAGGTGCTCGACCTCGCCGTGCCCGAGGCCTACGCGTACATTCTCGAGCGGCTGGACGCGCTGCTTACCGAGTACGCGATCGGGTACCTCAAGTGGGACCACAACCGCGACCTCGTCGACGCCGGGCACGGGGGAGTGCCCGGGGTGCACGGGCAGACGCTCGCGGTGTACCGGCTGCTCGACGAGCTGCGGGCGCTGCACCCCGGGGTCGAGATCGAGTCGTGCTCGTCGGGCGGCGCGCGCGTGGACCTGGAGATCCTGCAGCGGACCGACCGGGTGTGGGCCAGCGACTGCATCGACGCCCTCGAGCGTCAGCAGATCCAGCGCTGGACCAACCTGCTGATCCCGCTCGAGCTCATCGGGGCGCACATCGGCTCCGGCACCGCGCACAGCACGGGTCGTCGGCACGCGCTGTCGTTCCGCGCCGCGACCGCGCTGTTCGGGCACCTCGGCATCGAGTGGGACCTGCAGGAGGCCGACGAGGCGCAGCGGGCCGAGCTCGCCGCCTGGATCGCGCTCTACAAGGACGTGCGCCCGCTGCTGCACGCGGGGACCGCGGTGCACGCGGACGTCCCCGACCCGGTCGTCGCGGTGCACGGCGTGGTCGCCCAGGACCGGGGGGACGCGCTGTACGCGATCGCGCTCACCGGCCGGTCGACGAGCACCGCGCTGCCGCGCGTCACGCTGCCGGGGCTCGACCCGGACGCGCTCTACGACGTGCGGCCGCAGGCGCCGGGCGACGGGGTCGACCACGCGCCGGCGTGGTGGACGGCCGAGGGCGTGCGGCTGCCCGGTCGACTGCTGTCCGGCGTGGGTCTCGAGGCGCCTCTGCAGCTGCCCGAGCGCATCGCGCTCGTGCGGGCGACGCGGGTCTGACACGACGACGGGGCGGCTGGTCGGCCGCCCCGTCGTCGTCGTGCTACTTGGTCGCGCCCGACGTGAAGCCGTTGTAGATGTAGCGCTGCAGGAACAGGAACAGCACCAGGATCGGGATGATCGTGATGACCACGCACGCGCAGATGGCTTCCCACTGCGAGCCGTAGGGCCCCTTGAACGCGAACAGCGCCGTGGAGATCGGGAGCTTGTCGGGGTCGTTCAGGTAGAGGTAGGGCAGGTAGAACTCGTTGTAGATGCCGATGCCCTTGATGATGACGACGGTCGCGATCGCCGGCTTGAGGTTGGGCAGGATGATCTGGAAGAAGATCCGCAGGTGCCCCGCGCCCTCGATCATCGCGGCCTCGTCCAGCGAGCGCGGGATGCTGCGCATGAACTGCACGAAGATGTAGATCGAGACGATGTCCGTGCCCATGAACAGCAGGATCAGCGCCCAGCGTGAGCCGTAGAGGCCCAGACCRTTGATGATCTGGAAGGTCGCGACCTGCGTCGTGACACCCGGCACGAGCGTCGCCAGCAGGAACATGAGGAGCACCAGGCTGCGGCCGCGGAACCGGAAGCGGTCCAGGGCGTATGCGGTCCCGGCGCCGATGAGGATGGTGCCCGCGATGGCGGCGCCGAAGATGAGCGCGGTGTTGAAGAACGCCAGCGCCATGCCGCCCTTGGTGAACGCCAGCACGTAGTTGTCGAAGTTGAACCAGCTGTCGGGCGGCTGGAACGGGTTCGTCGACAGGAACTCCTGGTTGGTCTTGAACGACCCGAACAGGATGAGCCCCAACGGCAGCAGCGTGACGATCGAGGCGACGACGAGCGAGACGTACTTGGCGGTGCTGGTGGCTGCGACCTTCACGTGAGGTCCACCTCCTCCTCCGGGACGAGCCGGCGCTGGAGCCACGTGACCAGCAGGACGAACACCAGCAGCACGACGGCCATCGAGGAGGCGAGCCCGACCATGTTCCGCTGGAAGGCCATCCAGAGGGTCCGGAGGACGAACGTCTCCGTGCCGTTGGCGCCGTTGGTCATGACGAACGGGATCTCGAAGACGGACAGCGAGCCGGAGATGCCGAGGATGAAGGCCAGGCCCACGATGGGTCGGATCGACGGCAGGATGATCGACCAGAACTCGTGCCAGCGGTTGGCGCCGTCGAGCGCGGCCGCCTCGTAGATCTCCGAGTTGATGGACTGGATCGCGCCCAGGAACATCACGAAGGTCAGGCCGGTGTACCGCCAGACGGAGACGGCCGCGAGCGAGAAGTTGGCGATGTCCGGGTCGCCGGTCCACTGATGGATGAGGCTCTCGAGCCCGGTCTTCATGAGAACCGTGTCAAGGCCGCCGCCCGGCTTGAGGAAGTTGAGGAAGATCAGCCCGATCGCGACGCCGTTGATGAGGTACGGGAAGAACAGGATGCCCTTCCACATGTTCTTGAAGCGCACCGTGAACGACAGGATCGTCGCGAAGTAGAGCGCGAGCGCCATCTGCACGAGCGAGCCCACGATGTAGAACAGCGAGACGTAGAACACCCGCAGGTTGTCGGGGTCCGTGAAGACGTCGATGTAGTTGTCGAGCCCGATGAAGTTCTTGGTCTTGTCCAGGCCGTCCCAGTCGGTGACCGAGTACCAGAACATGTTGACGACGGGCGTGTACGTCAGGAGCAGCAGCAGCCCGACGGGGACGAGCAGGAACAGGTAGGGCGTGAGGCGGCGGTACCACGCGGAGCGGCGGCCCGCCCCACCCCGAACC
>NZ_JBFULZ010000283.1:0-3638 GCF_054049635.1 Cellulomonas sp. P5_C6
GTGGTGATGGCGGGCCACGCGGCCGCGCAGTCGCCCGAGCACGCGCTGGTGCCGGAGCCCTTGGTGTCCTTGAGGAAGTAGTACGCCGTCATGCCCTTGCCGTCGACGACGATGGTGCCCAGCGACGAGTCGCCGGTCGACAGGTCGGTGCCCGCCGCGGCGGCCGGCGACTCGGCGGCGGTCGACGACTCGCTCGAGGGGGTGGAGTCGCCGTAGCCCCCGGACGACGTGTCGTTGCCCGATCCGCCCCCGCAGGCTGTCAAGGTGGCCGCAGCCACCAGCGTGGTGATCGAGAACAGGATGGTCCGTCTCACGATGATCTCCTCGGGTCGGTAGCGGTCCCTGTGCCCGCTACTGGGACCACGGGGTGGGGACGGCCGAGGTTCAACGCACGGTGAACCCCGACGGCACGTGTGCCGTTGAAGGGGTAGGACGCAGAGCGAACGCGGAGGGAGGCGGCGTGGCAGAGGAACCCGACGCGCTCCTGCGCGCGCTCCACCAGGCCTACGCCCGGCCTCTGCAGCACTACGTCGTCCGCCTCACGGGGGACCACGCGCTCGCCCAGGACGTGGTCCAGGAGGCCATGGTCCGCGCGTGGAAGCACCCCGAGGTGCTGGCCCGCGAGGAGGGCGCGACCCGTGCGTGGCTCTACACCGTGGTGCGCAACCTCGTGATCGACGACCGCCGGAGCGCGCGGCACGTGCGGGAGCGGACCACCGACCAGGCGCCTGACACCCCCCAGCCCGACGAGTCGCAGGCGGTGCTCGACAGCTGGTTGGTGGCCGACGCGCTCGAGCAGCTGACCGCCGAGCACCGCGCGGTCGTCGTCGGCGCCTACTACGGCGGCCGGTCCGTGGCCGAGCTCGCCCGTGAGCACCAGATCCCCGAGGGCACCGTGAAGTCACGCATGCACTACGCGTTGCGCGCGCTGCGCCTCGCGCTGCAGGAGAGAGGAGTCTCGTCATGACCGGGCGGGATGCCGACGAGCGACAGGGCGACGACGAGTTCCGGGACTGGGACGCCGCGTACGTCCTCGGCGCGCTCGACTCCGAGGACCGGCGCGCGTACGAGGACCACCTGCGCACGTGCGCGTCCTGCCGCGCCGCCGTCGCCGAGCTGGCCGGGATGCCGGGGCTGCTCCGGATGGTGACGCCCGAGGACGCTGCTGCGCTGGGTACCGGGACCGATCCGGGGGCCGAGGCCGAGGTCGTCGAGCTGGCCTCGGTCGCGCGCGCCGCGCACCGCGTCCGCCGTCGCCGCCTGGTCGGCCTGGTCGCCGCCGCGGCCGCCCTGCTGGTGATCGGCGGTGTCGCAGGCGCCCTCGTCGGCACCAGCACCGGGACGCCGGAGGCCGCGCCGTCGTCGACCGCCCAGGTCACGGCCCTCCAGCTGGAGCCGGTCGGCGCCGTGGACGTCAGCGCGGACCTCACGCTGCAGAAGAAGGGCTGGGGCACCCGGATCGACTGGGAGTGCCGCTACCCGACGGCGGCGTGGCCGGAGGGCACCGGGCCGACGTACGAGCTCGTCCTGGTCGACGACGCCGGCCACAGCACGGTCGTCGCGACCTGGCTGGCCCGGAACGTCGGCGCGCGCGGGCTCGGCGCGTCGTCGAGCATCGTCACGGAGTCGATCCGCCGGGTGGAGATCCGCGTGGAGGGCTCCGACTCGCCGCTGGCCGCCGCGCAGACCTGACGGGCCTCAGGCGGGCGGGCGACCGTTCACCGCGATCGTGATCGCCGCCTGCTCGCCCAGCAGCTTGCGGGCCGCCACCGGCAGCTGGACCTTGGCCAGCCAGCTGCCCGTCGTCGTGTCGAGGTCCTTGAGCTCGTCGTCGCTGGCCTGGTCGGGCACCCAGTCGCGGATCGCGGTCGGGAGCGCCGAGCTCCACACGGCCCACGACCGCGGCGGGGTGCCGTCCGGGTGGAACTCGATGTCGACCACCAGCACGTCCGACCAGTCCGCCGTCTGCTCGAGGTGGTCGAGGAACGACAGGAGGTGGTCCTTCTTGCGCAACGAGATCAGGCGCAGCTGCAGCACGTGCCGCATGGTCGGCACGTCGGGCCGGGCGGCGGTCGTCGACAGGTACGTCCGCACGAGGGGGGTCGGCTTGCTCGTGGTGTCCGGGGCCTTCGGCCACTCGAGCTGGATCGGGCACAGGTGCGCGGTGCTCTGCTCGTGCAGCACCACGGGCAGCCCCCGGATCGAGAGCGAGGTCTCCAGCTGCCAGACCGTGTTGTCCTTCGGCGTGCCCGGGACCACGACGTCCGTGAGCTCGGCCTCGACCTCGACGTTGCCGAAGAGGAACCGCTGCAGGTTCTGGTAGCCCTCCTCGGAGTTGACGATGCCGAACCGGCCGGAGTGGCTCCGGTGCACCAGCGCGCGCGGAGCACCCTTCACGTACGCGTTGTCGATCTGGACCAGCCCGTCGCTGCGCGCCCCGACCGCCTTGGCGGAGAGCCCGAGCGCGGTCGTGTAGTCCGTGGAGTTGGTGCCGACGAGGCAGAAGAACCGCGACGTCGGGAACCCGTCCGCGGGCATGACCCTGGCGTCCCACCCCTCGGGGACGTGCTTCTGGGTCGACGCCTCCGGGGTCAGGTACTCGTACATCCGGGCGGGGCCGAAGATGTCCGCGCCGGCGAGCCCGGTCAGGTCGCGCAGCTTCTCCAGGGCACCGAAGCCGAGCGCGAACTCGATCCCGCCGTGCGGGGTGGCGTACGTGAAGACGCGGTCGACGAACGCCGTGGCGGCGGAGGGCGACCCGTCCGTCTTCTCGGGCGCGACCTTCTGGATCATCGACCGCACGATGAGGCCGCCCATCGAGTGGGCGATGAGAAAAACCCGCGGCGCGCCGGTCTTCTTGCGGACGAGCGTGACCAGGTCGAAGAGGCTCTCCGCCGCCCGCTCGATGCTGAACGCGTTCGGGTCCTTGGTGAGGTCGGGAGCGAACTCGTCGTAGAACCGGTGCACCCAGATCGTGGCGGGGTCGACCTTGTCGTCCTCGTGCTGCTCCAGGTAGGCGCGCTGGTTGCCCTGCACGAGCAGCTGGTACCGGTAGTCGATCATCAGCCGCAGCAGGGGGCTCTCGAACTGGTGGAACGCCGGCCGGTCGGTGTCGTCCACCCGCACCTGGACCGACCCCTCGTTGAACCCGTAGAACGGGTCGTCGACCGCGTTGTTGATGCCGGATGGTCCGCCCGCGAAGCCGCGCACGTAGATCACCGGAAGCCTGCCGTCGGTCTGGTCACCCATCAGAGCTCCTCCGTCTGCACCGTCGTTGGTGTCGAAGGCGCTCGTCCTCACGACCCTGCCGACGGGCCGGGGAGACGATCGTCGATACGTGATCCTTCCAGCGGATCAGGGCCGTGACGAGAGGAAGGGCGTCCCGGCGACCTCGAGGGTCTGCGCCGCCGGCGTCCCCGGGGGTGCGACCACCTGCAGCTGGTCGGTGGTGCGCAGCAGCGACTCGAGCACACGCACGCCGGCGCTGCCGAGGTGGACGACGTCGCGCAGGTCGACGGTCACGGGGATCAGGCCGTTCCGGGACAGTCGCAGGATCTCCGCCTCGACCTGAGCGGCGGCGGCCCGGTGGTCGACGGACCCGCCGACGTGGACGACGTGGGCGCCGGCCGCGTCGGAAC
>NZ_JBFULZ010000284.1:0-3611 GCF_054049635.1 Cellulomonas sp. P5_C6
CTCCACGGGGTGCGGCCGTCTCGTGCGTGGGTGACCATCGCGCATGACGACTTTCGACGCCCTCGCCGACGAGGGGTTCATCTCCCTGACCACGTACCGCAAGTCCGGGGTCGGGGTCCCGACGACCGTGTGGGTGGGTCAGGACGGCGACGCGCTCCTGGTCACCACGCCGCGGGGCAGCGGCAAGGTCAAGCGTCTGCGCCACGACGCCCGCGTCGAGCTGACGCCCAGCAGCCGGTTCGGGAAGGTCGACGACGACGCCCCCGTCCTGACCGGGGTGGCCGAGGTGCTCGACGACGACGCCGCCCGGGAGCGGTGCAACGCGGTCATGCAGGAGAAGTACGGCCTGGAGTACCGCGTGATGATGGGCATCGAGAAGCTGGGCCGCAAGGACTCCGACAACCGCGTCATCCTGCGGATCACCGCGGAGTAGCGTGCCCGGGTGACGCCGACCCACGCCGAGATCACCGCGACGCTGCGGGCCGCCGGGTGCGTGTTCGCGGAGGACGAGGCGTCGATCCTGCTCGCGACGGGCGCCGACGACGTGGCCTCGCTGGTCGCGCGGCGGGTCGCCGGGGAGCCGCTCGAGGTCGTCGTCGGGTGGGCGGAGTTCTGCGGGCTGCGGATCGAGATCGACCCCGGGGTGTTCGTGCCGCGCCGCCGCACCGAGCTGCTCGTCCGGGAGGCGGCCCGGCTGGCGCCTTCGCGTCGTGCCGTGGTGGTGGACCTCTGCTGTGGCTCCGGGGCGCTGGGGGTCGCGCTCGCACACCTCGTCCCCGTCGAGCTGTACGCCGCGGACATCGAGCCGGCGGCGGTCCGGTGCGCGCGGCGCAACGTGGGGACGGTCGGCGGCGAGGTGTTCGAGGGTGACCTCGACCAGCCGCTCCCGGCGGCGCTGCGCGGGCGGGTGGACCTGCTCGTCGCCAACGTGCCGTACGTGCCGACCGACGCCATCGGGACGATGCCGCCCGAGGCGCGGCTGCACGAGCCGCTGGTGACCGCCGACGGCGGCCCCGACGGCCTCGACGTGCTGCGCCGCGTGGCCGCGGTCGCACCGCGGTGGCTGCGACCCGGCGGGCACCTGCTGGTGGAGACCAGCGAGGCGCAGGTGCCCGCGGCGTCGGCGGCGTTCGAGGACGCCGGCCTGTCGGTGCGCGTGGTCAGCGACGACGAGACTGGCGGCACCACGCTCGTCGGGACGCTGGGCGTGGCATGAGCTTGCCCGTGGTGGACCGGCTCGTGGCGCTCGCGGACCCCGAGCGTGCCGCGGGGATGGCGCGGTTCTTCAAGACCGGCGCCGGCGAGTACGGCGAGGGGGACGTCTTCCTCGGGCTGACCGTGCCGCAGGTGGTCGGGGTGGCCCGGTCGGCGCTCGGGCTCCCGGTCGACTCCCTGGAGGAGCTGCTCGAGGACGAGCGGCACGAGGTGCGGCTGCTCGCGCTCAAGGTGATGGCGCTCGAGTGCGCGGCGCGGCGGACCACCGAGCCGCGCCGCCGGGGGCTGCTCGACCTCTACCTGCGGCGGACCGACCGCGTGAACAACTGGGACCTCGTCGACGCCAGCGCCCCCGACGTCCTCGGTCGCGCGGTGCTGTCCGGAACCCCGGTGGACGTGCTCTACCGGCTCGCCGGGTCGGAGTCGCTCTGGGAGCGGCGCATCGCCGTCGTCGCGACCCTGGCGCTGGTCCGTGCCGGGTCGCTCGACGACACGTTCGCGCTGGCTGCGCTGCTGGAGGGCGACCAGCACGACCTCATGCACAAGGCCGTCGGGTGGCTGCTGCGGGAAGCGGGCAAGAAGGACGAGGCGCGGCTGCTCGCGTTCCTCGACGAGCACGCCGCCACCCTGCCCCGGACCGCCCTGCGGTACTCGCTGGAGCGGCTGTCCCCGGAGCTGCGGGCGCACTACATGGCGGCGCGCTCGGCCCAGTTCGGGTTGGTCATCACGCCGACCACGTTGCCGAAGGGGTCCACCGCCGACGCGGTCGCGAAGCCGTGACCCCGCTCGCGCGGGCCGTCCAGCGCGGTGGCGCCCAGCGCGAGGAGGCGCTGCCACGTGCCGTCGAGGTGGTCGACGTGCCAGTAGACGATCGCGCCCGACGGGCCGCCGGATGCCGGTGCGAAGCGGCGGTCGACGATGCCGAGCTCGTCGTGGTGGTCGCCGAGGCGGAACTCGACGTAGCCGTCGCGGACGAAGTACGGCTCGAGGCCGAGCAGGTCCGTGTACCAGGAGCGGGCGGCGTCGAGGTCGTCGGCGAAGATCGAGACGTTGGCGAGGCCGCGGAAGGTGTGCTGTGTCGTGGTCATGTGTCTCACCCTTCCGGTTGAAGTGCTCACCTCCTGATCACTTTGTCTGAGAGTGTTCTGGGGTGCGCGCGGACCGGTTGGTGGCCACCCTCCTGCTGATGCAGTCGCGCGGGCGGGTCACGGCCGCCGAGGTCGCCGCCGAGCTCGAGGTGTCCGTGGCGACCGCGCGGCGCGACCTCTCCGCGCTGTCGACCGCCGGCATCCCCGTCTACCCGCAGCCGGGCCGCGGCGGCGGGTGGTCGCTGGTCGGCGGCGCGCGGACGGACCTCACGGGGCTGACGTCGTCGGAGGCGCAGGCCCTGTTCCTGCTGCTCGGCCCCGTCGCCGACCGCTCCGCCTCCGCCGCGTCCGCCCTGCGCAAGCTCGTCCGCGCGCTGCCGGCCACCTTCCGGGCCGACGCCGAGGCCGCGGGTCGAGCCGTGCTGGTGGACCCGGTCGGGTGGGGCGCGGCCGCCCGCGAGCGACCGCGGTGGGTCGACGAGCTCCAGGACGCGGTCGTCCGCCGTCGGCAGGTGTCGCTGGTGTACTCCGGCGGGTCGTCGGCGCGGACCGTGGACCCTGGGCGCTCGTCGACAAGGGGTCGGTCTGGTACCTCGTCGCCGGCACGCCCGCCGGGCGGCGGACCTTCCGGCTCGACCGCGTGCGCTCGCTGACCGTCCTCGAGACCTCCGCGGAGCGGCCCGACGACCTCGACGTCGCGGGGATCTGGTCGTCCGTCGTGGACGACATCGAGGAGCGCCGGTCGCGGGTCTCGGCCACCGTGCTCTGCGCGCCCTTCCTGGTCTCCGTGCTGCGCGGGCAGCTCGGCCGGCACGTCACGGACCTGGGCCTCGCCGACGACGGCCGCGCCCGCGTCGAGGTCGCCTCGCACACCGCGCGCTCGGTCGCCGAGCACCTCGCCGGGTTCGGGGCGTCCGTCGAGGTGCTCGAGCCGGCGTCCGTCCGGGCCGAGCTGGCCGCCCTCGGCGCCGAGCTGGTGGCGCGGTACGGGGCTGGGGAGTCGTCATGACCCGCCGTCGGTGACCTCGGGTCGCGCCTCAGGTGTCGCGTTTGTGCTGGTCAGGGGTGAATGTCAGTGGTCGGTCGTACAGTTGTTCTATGCCCGGTTCGGGCGGATGGCACGGGCGGAGGTGGCGGGGTGACGGCGGTGATGGAGGCGGTCGAGGTTGCCCGCTCAGCCGCGCGTGCCGCCCTTCCCGCTTCGCTCTCACCCACTCCGACCGCGCCCGCGCTCGCCTCCTCGCCCACGATCGCCAGCCCCGCGGACGTGTCGGCAGGGCCTGTAGCCGCGTCGTCCACCGTCATGCC
>NZ_JBFULZ010000285.1:0-3565 GCF_054049635.1 Cellulomonas sp. P5_C6
CCACGGGCCCGTCCAGCGCGCGCTCACCGGCCACGGGCCGGTCCAGCGCGGGCTCACCGGGTCACCGCCACGAGCACGTCCCACGCGCCGAGCGTGACGGAGTCGCCCGCGGCGACCCGAACCGGGGCCGACGCGAACCCGTGCGGAGCCGCGAGAACGTCGAAGTCAGTCAGAACAGTTGCCACGGTGGCCTCCCAGGACCAGTTGTGCACGAGGTGCGCCCGCACGTCCGCGAGCCGGGTATCCACACGGGCCCGACCCGCGCTGGAGCGCCGGGGGCATCGGTGCGTACGGGGGACGACCTCGTGCGGGCCATCGCCCGTGAGGTCGTTGATCGCGACACCGTTCCCTTCGAGGAGCGAGTTCATGTCGCGGTTCCTCCTGACGACGGGTGATCGGGTCGATGGTCCTGGGACACGCACGTGCTGCTACGCGACGAAATGATGCGTCCCCCCGTCGACCCGCTCCACCCGGCCGTCGGGGAGCACGACCTCGGTCGGGATGCCCTCGGGCACGGTGACGTCGAGGTCGAACTGTGTCGCAGTCTGCGTCCAGTGCACGGCGATGCGGCCGACGGGTGAGTCATAGGCAGCGGTCACGTAGTCGATTCCCGGGCCCGGGACCGGGTGGATGCGGATTGCCCGGTAGCCSGGAGCGGCCGGTCGGATGCCGGCGACCGCCTGGTAGATCCAGTCGGCGACCGCCCCGAGCGCGTAGTGGTTGAAGCTGGTCATCTCACCAGCGTTGATGCTGCCGTCCGGAAGCATCGAGTCCCACCGTTCCCAGATCGTGGTTGCTCCCATGGTCACCGGATAGAGCCACGACGGGCACTCCTTCTCGAGGAGCAGGCGGTACGCGTCCTCGACGTGACCTGTCTCGGACAACGCCCACGTCACGAACGGCGTGCCGGCGAACCCGGTAGTGATGCGGTACCCGGTCGCGCGGACGATCTCTGCCAGCCGAACAGCCGCAGCGCTCCGGTCGGGCTCGTCGAGGAGACCGAAGGTGATCGCCAGTGCGTAGACAGTCGCGCAGTCCGAGACGACCCGACCGTCGTGGACGTAGTGGGCATTGAACGAGGTCCGGGTCCGGGCCGCGAGCTCTCCCCATCGGGCCGCCTCGTCGGCGTGGCCGAGGATCGCCGCAGCCTCTGCAGTGAATGACGCGCTGCGGAACAGGCACGCGGTCGCCACGACCCCCGTGTCGGCCTTGGCGTCGGCCGGTGTGTCCGGGGGTGCGTCTGGGTCGAGCCAGTCGCCGAACTGGAACCCGCTGTCCCACAGTCCGGTCGGGGACAGCCTCGCCTCGACGGACTCCAGGTGCATCGCCATACCGGGGTAGTGCGCGCGGAGCCGGTCGACGTCACCGAAGGCGTTCCAGAGAGCCTGCGGGACCCAGACGGCGGCATCGCCCCAGACGGCGGTCGGAGTTCCACCGAACTCGATGTCGAGCCTGGACAGGTCACCGAGCTTCATCACGTCGKGAACGACGAACGGGACGATCTGTCCCGGTGCGTGCCCGGTCTCCTCGGCGAGGTCGAGGAGCCACTTGTGCAGGAAGTCGGCGGTGTCGAACTGGAACGACGCCGACGCCGCGTAGGCCGCGATGTCACCCGTCCACCCGAGCCGCTCGTCACGCTGCGGGCAATCGGTGGGCACGTCCAGAAAGTTGCCCTTCTGGCCCCACACGGAGTTCTGCACCAGCTGGTCCACGAGCGGGTCGGAACAGCTGAACTCGCTCGTGGGCCGCATGTCGGAGTGCACGACGACCGCCTCGAGGTCGTCCGCGGTGAGCTCGCCGGGCCAGCCCGTCACCTCGACGTAGCGGAACCCGTGGAACGTGAAGGTCGGCTCGAAGGTGTCGACGCCACCGGAGAGCAGGAAGGTGTCGGTGGCGCGGGCGTCGCGCAGCGGCCGGGTACCGAGCTCTCCGTCTTCCACGACCTCGGCGTGCCGGACGACGATCTCGAAGCCTGCCGGCCCGCTGACCGTGACACGAAGCCAGCCGACGAGGTTCTGCCCGAAGTCGACGAGCGTGCGACCGGACGGTGACTGCCAGATCCGCTGCGGGCGCAGCACCTCGTGCCGGGTGATCAGCGGGGCGACCTGAGCAACGAGCGTCGCGCGGTCGAACGGCACCTCGTGCACTGCCACGGCCTGGCCGCCGCCTCGGAGCCGAGCATCGATGCGTTGCCCGCCGTAGAGCGAGTTCTCGGTGGTTGCCGAGGTACGGGCCGTCCAGCTCGGGGACGTCGCGACGGTCTGCGAGGAGCCGTCGTCGAAGGCGATCTCCAGGACGGCGCAGAGACCGATGCGCTCTCCGTAGTTGGCGTTGGCACCGCTAAAGCCCAGGTCACCCCGGTACCACCCGTTGCCCAGCTCGACCTCGATCTCCACCTCGCGAGGTCCGGCGGCGACGAGGCGCGTGACGTCGTACTCCTGGTACTGGAGCCGCCACTCGTACGCGGTCCAGCCTGGGTTGAGCACCGACGTGGTCACCGGACCGCCGTTCACGTACGCCTCGTACACCCCGTGCGCGGTCGCGACGAGCCTCGCCGACCGGATCGTCGACGGTTCACGATCGAGCGGCACGGTGATGCCGAACGTGACGGCCGCCGTACGGCTCGCATCGCCGGAGATCATGGCGGCGCCGGAGAGGAGGTCGCTCGCACTGCCTCGGAATGGGGTAGCGGTCTGGTGAGACAACGATGGCTCCTTTGCCGACATCGGATCACGTCACGCGACTCACGCCAGGGACGACATGCCGGCGATCTTGAATCGGTTCATATCATCAACCATCGACCGGCTGCAGATCGGCTTACCCGAGGCACGTCACCCGATCGGCTACCGCCACGGCATGGAGCATCGGTTCAGGACCGAAGCACGCTCGCCACAGCGCTCACCGCCCTCGACCGTCGGCACCGGGAGACAGCGAGTGTCGCTCCTCCCTCGAACGTCGCCGCGACCGTGCCCGGTCTCGAGATTCGAATCCCTCAAGAAGAGGGCGTGACCAGGGCAGACTCACGAGCCGCACCACCGTCAAGAGTGACCGATGTGTGTCCACCACAGACCAAGAGGCCGCCTCTCCGACAGGAGAAACGGCCTCTGACCTGCTACTTCGGTGGAGCTGAGGGGATTCGAACCCCTGACCCCCTGAATTACCGCAGTGCATTCTGCTAGGGCAGAAGATCTCGGCGATTCTCTTCGATTCACGCCCTGACCTGGCCGAACGCCGGGATCGGCATCCATCGCGCCACCATTATATCGGCTCGCCTCGACGCTTCTACGAGCTCTTCGATGCCATTAAGTGTCCAATTGCTGTCCACTAAGCCCACCACGGTGCTGCACACGATCCTGCGGGCCGCCGAGTTCCGCGACCGGGGGTACGCCTGGGGGGCGAGGGTCCATCGACTCGCCGCGCGTGTACCCGGAAGGACCCCGTCGCCGAGAGACGCACTCCGCGCTCTGGCGTGCGAGAGGTTCGCGCCTCCATCGTGGCGCGTGGCAGATCCCGCGGAGGTTGTCCACTTAGCAACCCCGTGAGACTCATGGAGTGGTCCCAGGGC
>NZ_JBFULZ010000286.1:0-3559 GCF_054049635.1 Cellulomonas sp. P5_C6
AGCCGCGACACCGTGATCGCCGTGCGCGAGCTCTCGTTGGAGGGCCTCGACGCCCAGCAGCGCAACTGGACCAACGACTCCACCGTCTACACCCACGGCTTCGGCGTCGTCGCCGCCTTCGGCAACACCACCGCCGTCCGCGGCGGGCCGGCGTTCTGGGAGAGCGGCATCCCGTCGACGGGCGCGATGGGCGAGTACGAGCCGCGCATCTACTTCAGCCCGAAGGCCCCCACGTACTCGATCGTCGGCGCGCCCGAGGGCACGAAGTCGTGGGAGCTGGACTACCCGGACGACGCCTCCGGCGGCGCGGTGAACAGCACGTTCCCGACGCAGACGGTGTCCGCCGGCCCGTCCATCTCCAACCCGCTGACCAAGCTGCTCTACGCGCTGAAGTTCGGCTCGGAGCAGATCGTGTTCTCCGACCGCGTGACCAGCGACTCGCAGATCCTCTACGACCGTGACCCGCGCGAGCGCGTCCAGAAGGTCGCGCCGTACCTCACGCTCGACGGCCGGGTGTACCCGGCGGTCGTCGACGGCCGGGTCAAGTGGATCGTGGACGGCTACACCACGTCCGACCAGTACCCGTACTCGGCGTCGCGCCCGCTGGACGAGGCGACGACCGACTCGCTCACCGAGTCGTCCGAGACGGTCCAGGCGCTGCAGCCCAAGACCGTGAACTACATCCGCAACTCGGTGAAGGCCACGGTCGACGCCTACGACGGCTCGGTGACCCTCTACGCGTGGGACGCCCAGGACCCGATCCTCAAGGCGTGGAACCGCACGTTCCCGTCGACGCTCAAGCCCTTGTCGTCCATCGACGGCGACCTCATGAGCCACCTGCGCTACCCCGAGGACCTGTTCAAGGTGCAGCGCTTCCTCCTGGCCCGGTACCACGTGACCGACGCCGGCCAGTTCTTCTCCGGCAACGACTTCTGGGCGAACCCGAACGACCCGACCAGCAGCGTTGCCGTGCCGCAGCCGCCCTACTACCTGACGCTCAAGATGCCGGACCAGGACCAGGCCAGCTTCTCGCTGATGTCGACGTTCATCCCGACCGGCACCAACGCGCGCAACGTGCTGACCGGCTATCTGGCGGTCGACGCGGACGCGGGCAACGAGGCGGGGAAACCCTCGGCGGACTACGGCAAGATGCGCCTGCTCGAGCTGCCACGCGACTCGACCGTGCCCGGACCCGGCCAGGTGAACAACAACTTCGTCGCCGACCCGACCGTGTCCAACGAGCTCAACATCCTCGGCCGCGGCGACTCGCAGGTGGTCCGCGGCAACCTGCTGACCCTGCCGATGGGCGGCGGTCTGCTCTACGTGCAACCCGTCTACGTCCAGGCACGCAGCGGCACCACGTTCCCGCTGCTGCAGCGCGTGCTCGTCGCGTTCGGCGACGACATCGGGTTCGCCGACACCCTCGACGGCGCCCTCGACCAGGTGTTCGGCGGCGACTCCGGTGCCGACGCGGGAGACGCCGGCACGCCACCCGACACCGGCACGCCCCCGGCGGACAACGGCACGGGCACCACGACACCGCCCGCGACGGGCGACGCGACCGCCCGCGCCGAGCTCGACCGTGCGTTGCAGCAGGCCAAGCAGGCCATCAGCGACAGCCAGGCCGCTCTCGCGATCGGCGACTTCGGGGCCTACGGCGAGGCGCAGAAGCGGCTCGACACCGCCGTGCAGAACGCCGTCGACGCCGAGGCGCGACTGGGCCAGTGACGCGACCCGGACCGGCGGAGGGTGATGCACGACACCGCCGGTCCGGGGGCTCGCGATTTGGTGGCCCCTGGGGCGTGGGGTAAGTTGTACTCACCGACGCGGGGTGGAGCAGCTCGGTAGCTCGCTGGGCTCATAACCCAGAGGTCGCAGGTTCAAATCCTGCCCCCGCTACAAATGAAGTTGCAGGTCAGAGGCCCTTTCGCTCCGCGGAGCGAAAGGGCCTCTGGCGTTGATGTGGGCAAGATGTGGGCAAGAGCGGCGGCTGGATGCCCGCGGATTGGTCCGGACCTCGGTGGACAAGAGGCCCCCGAACGCGGGTCAACGTGCTTGGCGCGACCGCTATGGCCGTGCCGAGCCTCACCTGTACCGAGCCGGTGACCAGTACGTGCTCCACATGGATCTTCCGGGCGCCGACCCCGGGACCATCGACGTGAACGTCGAGGACCGCACCCTGACGATCAGGGCGCAGCGCACCGGCAGGCCGGACGAGGGCGTGCAGTGGCTGGCCAAGGAGCGGCCGGTCGGAACCTACGCGAGGCAGCTGACGGTCGGCCGGGGTCTGGCTCTGGACGACATCTCCGCCACGTACACCGACGGCGTCCTGACGGAGAGCATCCCGGTCGCGGAGGAAGCCAAGCCGCGCCGCATCACGGTCCAGCACGGGAGTGACGCGGCTGAGATCACCGCGCAGGCCGACGCCACCGCATAAGGGCAGGCGGTAGGGGCGCGACGCGGACTGCGAGAGCTTCGCCGACGAGGCGAGGGACGTCTTGTGCGGACGAGCCGGACCTCCGCGGCCCTGCCGCGCCCTGTACCAACTCAGTCGTCGGGGAGCGGGTCGGCGAGCTCTGCCGGGCTCGCTGAGGGGCCTACGCAGACAGCTCGGTCAGGAGTGCCGGGATCTCGTCGACGAGCTCGCGCGCCAGGTACCCGACGCGCCCGACACGCACTGCCAGACGATCCCCTGCGGCGGCGTGCAGGTGTGTCGCCCAGCAGGCCGCCTGTTCGGCGTCGGCGCCTCGCGCGAGCAAGCCGACGAGGACGCCCGCGAGGACGTCGCCGCTGCCCGACGTGGCCAGCCCGGGCGATCCGGTGGTCATCTGCCACGAGCGGCCGTCCGGTGCGGCGATCGTGCCCCGACAGGCCACGACGGCCTCGAACTTCGCCGCGATGCGTCGGGGGGCGTCGTCCCCGACGTCGTCGACCCCGAGCAGGATCGCCGCCTCGGTCGCGTTGGGCGTGAGCACCAGGCGACCGGCGAGGGACTCGGCAATCTCGGTGACCCGGGGCAGGACGCCGAGGGCGTAGGCGTCGAGCAGCACCGGTGCTTTCCTGCTGATACGCGGTGTGATCGCACGCAGGAGGTCGACCGTCCGGTCGGCGTCGTCGAGCCCGGGGCCGACGAGCACGGCATCGGCCGCGCCGAGATCGCCGTCGAGCATCTCGGTGCCCGTGCCGTCAGGGGCGCCGGACTCGGTCTCGGGAAGGCCGTGCACGCCCGCCTCGGGGAGCGCGACTGCCAGCTGGACGGCGACCGTTCGCGCCACGGCGATCGTCAGTCGGCCGGCGCCCGCACGCAGCGCGGACGTGCCCGCCAGCAGCGTCGCGCCGGGCGACGACCGAGCGCCGCCGACGACGGCGACCTCTCCCCGGGAGTACTTCGAGCTCCCCGGCGCGGGCAGCGGCCAGTCACGCAGCACCGCCGGCGTGAGGGTCTCAGTGCGGGAGGGCATCGCGGTCCCCGGCGTGCAGGGTGACGGGCGTGTCCTGCCGGACCAGATGCTCGTCCTCGTTCACCTCGCGCGCCTGCCAGCCGTTCGCACTGCGGACC
>NZ_JBFULZ010000287.1:0-3551 GCF_054049635.1 Cellulomonas sp. P5_C6
GCGCCGGCGCCGTGGGCGCCGCGGGCTCGACGGGCGCTGCGGGAGCGGCGGCGGGTGCCGCCGCGGCGGGCTCGGGCGTGCCGGCGACCGTGGTCTCGTCGGGCTCCGGGGAGCCGGCGGCCTTGTCGGGGGTGTCCTGTGACATGTCGATCCTGTCGTGAGTAACCGTCGATGAAAGGGGCTGGTGCGCGGGGAGCCTGCCACGTCCGGCTGTGCGGTCGTGGCGACGCGACGATCGGCGCCATGCCCCTGGTGGTGCCAGCATGCCAGTAGCGGTGCCATCGGTCACGGTGCACACCCGGCCTGTGGCCGACCAGCACAGATCTCTCGACGTCGAGTAATCTTGTCCGCGGACCCGCGCCGGCACACCCGCAAGACCCGTGCCGTGCCCCCACCCGTCCCCATCACAGGAGATACCCGCATGGCGAAGATCAAGGTTGTCGGCCCGGTCGTCGAGCTCGACGGCGACGAGATGACGCGCATCATCTGGCAGTTCATCAAGGACCGGCTGATCCACCCCTACCTCGACATCGACCTGCGCTACTACGACCTGTCGATCCAGAACCGGGACGCCACCGACGACCAGGTGACCATCGACGCCGCCCACGCCATCAAGGAGCACGGCGTCGGCGTCAAGTGCGCGACGATCACGCCCGACGAGGCCCGCGTCGAGGAGTTCGGCCTGAAGAAGATGTGGGTGTCGCCCAACGGCACCATCCGCAACATCCTCGGCGGCGTCGTCTTCCGCGAGCCGATCATCATCTCCAACATCCCGCGCCTGGTGCCGGGCTGGAACAAGCCGATCATCATCGGCCGTCACGCGTTCGGCGACCAGTACCGCGCGACCAACTTCAAGGTCCCCGGCGCCGGCACGCTGACCATGACCTACACGCCCGCGGACGGCTCCGAGCCGATCACGCAGCAGGTCGTCACGTACCCCGACGGCGGCGGCGTGGCCATGGGCATGTACAACTTCAACGACTCGATCCGCGACTTCGCCCGCGCCTCGTTCGCGTACGGCCTGCAGCGCGGCTACCCGGTCTACCTGTCGACCAAGAACACCATCCTCAAGGCCTACGACGGCTCGTTCAAGGACATCTTCCAGGAGGTGTTCGACGCCGAGTACGCCGCGCAGTTCGCCGAGGCCGGCCTCACCTACGAGCACCGCCTCATCGACGACATGGTCGCCGCGGCCATGAAGTGGGAGGGCGGCTACGTCTGGGCGTGCAAGAACTACGACGGCGACGTGCAGTCCGACACCGTGGCCCAGGGCTTCGGCTCGCTCGGCCTGATGACGTCGGTCCTCATGACCCCCGACGGCAAGACCGTCGAGGCCGAGGCGGCGCACGGCACGGTCACGCGCCACTACCGCCAGCACCAGGCCGGCAAGCCGACGTCGACCAACCCGATCGCGTCGATCTTCGCCTGGACCGGTGGCCTCAAGCACCGCGGCAAGCTGGACAGCACGCCCGAGGTCACGCAGTTCGCCGAGACCCTCGAGCAGGTCGTCGTCGAGACCGTCGAGAGCGGCGCCATGACCAAGGACCTCGCGTCGCTGGTCGGCCCGGACCAGGCGTGGCAGACCACCGAGGAGTTCCTGGCGACCCTCGACGCCAACCTGGCGGCCAAGCTCGCCTGAGCACCCGCCTCGTCAGTAGAGGCGACGGCGCCCGTCCACTTCTGAGGGTGGGCGCCGTCGGTCGTCTGCGGGGTAGCGTGAGGGCGCCGTCGTCGTCGACCGAAGGAGCCCGTTCCGTGGCCAGCTCGCCCGTCACCGTCACCGTCACCGGAGCCGCCGGGCAGATCGGCTACGCGCTGCTCTTCCGGATCGCCTCCGGGCAGCTTCTCGGCGCCGACACCCCCGTCCGCCTGCGGCTCCTCGAGATCCCGCAGGCCGTCAAGGCCGCCGAGGGCACGGCGATGGAGCTGGACGACTGCGCGTTCACCACGCTGGACAGCGTCGAGATCTACGACGACGCGACGGCCGCGTTCGACGGCGTCAACGTGGCGCTGCTCGTCGGTGCCCGACCCCGCACTGCCGGCATGGAGCGCGGCGACCTGCTCTCGGCCAACGGGGGCATCTTCAAGCCCCAGGGGCAGGCGATCAACGCCGGCGCGGCCGAGGACGTCCGGGTCCTCGTCGTGGGCAACCCGGCCAACACGAACGCGTTCATCGCCTCGTCGCACGCCCCCGACGTGCCGGCGCACCGCTTCACGGCGATGACCCGCCTGGACCACAACCGGGCGGTCTCGCAGCTGGCGACGAAGACCGGCGCGAAGGTCGGGGACATCGAGCGGCTGACCATCTGGGGCAACCACTCCGCCACGCAGTACCCGGACCTGTCGCACGCGACCGTGGGCGGTCGCCCGGCGCTCGACGTCGTCGGCGACGACGCCTGGGTCCGCGACACGTTCATCCCCACCGTGGCCAAGCGCGGCGCCGCCATCATCGAGGCCCGTGGCGCGTCGTCGGCGGCCTCGGCGGCCAACGCGGCCATCGACCACGTGTACTCCTGGGTGCACGGCACGCYCGCCGGGGACTGGACGTCGGCCGGCATCGTCTCGGACGGCTCGTACGGCGTGCCCGCCGGCCTCATCTCGTCGTTCCCGGTGACGTCGTCCGGCGGCGAGTGGGAGATCGTGCCGGACCTGTCGATCGACGAGTTCTCGCGCGGCCGCATCGACGCGTCCGTCGCGGAGCTGGTCGAGGAGCGCGACGCCGTGAGGGCGCTCGGCCTGGTCTGACGGTGTGGGCCGAGGAGGTCACGGTCCGGCGCCCGGGCACCGGCCTCGGCGCGTTCCTGGGCTGGGTGCTGCTCGGGGCGGGCATCGGCCTCGGCCTCGGCGCCGTGCTGGTGGCCGGCCTGGTGGTCGCGCTCGCGCTGCTGGCGGTCGCCGGCGTGCTCGTCGCGCGTCAGGGGCTGCGGCCCGCCCAGCTGGGCGTGATCACCGGCCTCGGGGCGCTGCCGCTGACGATCGCCTGGCTGAACCGGCACGGGCCCGGGGAGTACTGCACCAGGACCGCGAGCGGGACCGAGTGCGTCGCGCAGTGGAGCCCGTGGCCGTTCGCGCTGGTCGGGCTCGCGCTGGTCGTCGTCGGGGTGGCCTTGTTCGTGCGCACCCGGCGGGGTTGAGGTGCGCCTCGCGATCCGGGTCCGGCCCGGGGCCTCGCGCACGGCCGTCGGTGGCGTGCACGCCGACCGGCTCGTGGTGGCGGTGAGTGCGCGGGCGGTCGACGGGGCGGCCACGGAGGCGGCGCTGGACGCGCTCGCGGTCGCCCTCGGGGTGCGACCCCGCCACGTCACCCTGGTGTCCGGTGCGACGAGCCGCGACAAGCTGGTGGACGTCGACGCGGACGAGGCGCTGGTGCGGGTGCGGGTCGCTCAGCTGCGCGGGGACTAGATGTACTGACCAAGACCGTTGTTGACGTGACGAGAGACCTCCGGGTCGAGTGGGACTGCTGAAGGAACCACTTGGACCAACGGAGGTCTCTCGTGTCTCACGCTAATGCCCGGCTGACGCCTGCCGGCAGGTTCGTGTTGGTGCAACGC
>NZ_JBFULZ010000288.1:0-3524 GCF_054049635.1 Cellulomonas sp. P5_C6
GCACCATCGTCTTGCCCGCGCCGGTCTCGCCCGTGAGCACGGTCAGCCCGGGCCCGAGCTCGACGTGCGCCCGGCCGATGACGCCGAGGTTCTCGATGCGGATCTCCTCGATCACCGCGAGGCCTCCGGGGTGTCGTGGAACGTGGGGCGCGGCGCGCTCGGACGGCCGCGCCACCCGTCGACCGGGAGGTCGAACTTGTTGACCAGCCGCGTCGTGAACGGGGCCGGGGTCAGTCGCGCGAGACGCACGGGGACCGCGCTGCGCGTGACCTCGACTCGCGAGCCGTGGGGCACCTCGAGCCGGCGACGACCGTCGAGCGTGACCAGCCCGGCCGCGGGCGACCGCTCGAGCACCTCGATCGCGAGGAGGCTGCGCGGGCCGACCACCAAGGGCCGCGCGAACAGCGCGTGCGCGGAGATGGGCACCAGGATCATGCCGTCGACGTCGGGCCACACCACCGGCCCGCCGGCAGAGAACGCGTGCGCGGTCGATCCCGTGGCCGTGGCGGCGACGATCCCGTCACAGCCGAACGACGACAGCGGGTGGCCGTCCACCTCGAGCAGCACCTCGAGCATGCGCGAACGGTCGACCTTCTCGAGCGCGGCCTCGTTGAGGGCCCAGCCGGTGCCGACGCTCCCGTCGGGGCGGATCACGCGGACGTCCAGCGTGCCGCGCTCCTCGACGTCGAACTCGCCGGCGGTCAGCCGGCGCACCGCCTCGCCGATGTCGTCGCGCTCGCTCTCCGCGAGGAACCCGACGTGCCCGAGGTTGACCCCGAGCAGCGGCACCCCGGTCCCGCGTGTGAGCTCGGCCGCCCGCAGGATCGTCCCGTCGCCGCCCAGCACGACCGCCAGCTCGAACGAGGGCAGGTCCGCGGCGTCGGCGTCCTCGGCCGCGAGCACCGGCTCGACACCCGCACGCTCGAGCTCCCGCACGACGTCGCGCGTGGCCTGCACGGCCTCCTCGCGCCCACCGTGGGTGACAACGAGGGCGCGCCGGCTCATCGCTGCACCCCGAGCACGTCGGCGGTGATCTGGTCGACGGGGACCTCGACCGGTGATCCGTCTGCCGGTCGGCGCAGCCAGAGGAAGAACTCGACGTTCCCGCTCGGCCCGGGCAGGGGGCTGCGGACCACCCCGAGCACGGCGAGCCCGAGGCCTGCAGCCACCCGGGCCACCCCGACGACCGCGTCGACCCAGAGCTCCGGCAGGCGCACGACCCCGCCCGATCCGAGCCGGTCGCGCCCGACCTCGAACTGCGGCTTCACCATGACCAGCAGGTCGGCCTCGGGGGCGGCGACGTCGACCAGCGCGGGCAGGACGAGCGTCAGGGAGATGAACGAGAGGTCGGCGACCACCAGCTCGGGTGCCGGCTCGACGTCACCGCGGGTCAGCGTCCGGACGTTGACGCCCTCGCGGACGTCGACCCGGGGATCGGCTCGCAGCTCCGCGACCATCTGGTCGTGCCCGACGTCGACCGCGACCACGTGCGCGGCACCGCCCCGCAGCAGGACGTCCGTGAATCCCCCCGTGCTGGCGCCCGCGTCGAGGCAGCGCCGCCCGGCGACCGCCGGACCGTGCGCGCCGAGAACCTCCAGCGCGCCTGCGAGCTTGTGCCCGGCGCGCGAGGCGTAGCCGGGATCCTCGTCGTCGAGCTCGACCGTGACCTGCCGGTCGTCCGTCACCTGAGCTGCGCTGCGCGAGACCGCCGCACCGTCGACCGTCACGCGACCGGCCGCGATCAGCTCCCCGGCGTGCCGGCGCGACCGGGCCAGGCCGCGGCGCACCAGCTCCGTGTCGAGGCGTGTGGTCACCGCCGGTCAGCCCTCCGCGTCGGCGAGCCGGTCCTGCAGCGCACCGTGGACCGCGTCGAAGACGGCGACGTGCGCGCGCAGCGGCTGGTCCTCGAGACCGACCAGCGCCGACAGCGCCTCGTCGACGGCGTCGTCGTACACCGACGTCACGTCGTCCGCCGTCTCGGGCGTTCCGGTCTCGCTCACTGCGCCGCCTCCACAAGCTCTCGTCGTGCTCCCGGTCCGACGACGACGTCGGCCGGTCGGACCTGACGTCGCGCACAGCGGGCGACGTCGGGCGCCCGGGAACCGCTGCACCCGGGACGCGCCCACGCTACCTGCCGCGGGCGACGCGGCCCGCTCGCCACACACAACCCGTGGGGGAAGCGCCTGAGGCGGCCCGACGATCGGCCGAAAGAGAGCGGGTGGCGCACTTCGTGCGGAGGGCCTTGCGATGCGAGCGCGAGGCCCGACGACGCCCGCGGCAGCCGTCAGCCTTCCGCGGATCGGGTCCCGAGCTCGGGCACCGAGCTCGGGTCGAGGTCGACACCCTCGTCGACGGCGGCCCAGGCCGCGGCGCACGCGGCCCGGACGACGTCCACGTGATCCTCGACCGACGACGGTGTCCCCCGCCCGATCTCCAGCGCCCCGCCGACCACCCGTGCCGACGCCCCGCGCACCGTCCACCAGCCCTCGGCGCCCTGCTCGGGCTCCGGGTGGGTGACGAGCAGCGATCGCAGGTCGGCGCCGATGAGGTGCGGACGCTCCCCGGGCACGGCCAGCACGTCGTCGCGCGCCGAGCTGACCCCGGTGAGCACGTGCAGACCGATGTAGCCGCCCGCGCGCGCCCCGGCGAGGTCGGTGTCCAGCCGGTCACCGATCACGAGCGTCTCGCGCGCACCGACGCGCTCCACGGCCATCCGGTACATCGTCGGCGACGGCTTGCCCGCGCTGTCGGGCACGACGCCCGTCGCCGCCTGGACCGCCCCGACGAGCGAGCCGTTGCCCGGGGCGAACCCGCGTGCGGTCGGCAGGCTCAGGTCGAGGTTCGACGCCACGTGCCACGCGCCGCGACCGATCGCGTAGGCCGCCTCGGCCAGCTGCGGCCACCCGACCTCCGGAGCGAACCCCTGGGCCACGGCCGCAGGCTCGTCGTCGGCGGAGTGCACGACCTCGTACCCGGCCGAGCGGACCGCGGTCACCAGACCGGCACCCCCGACGACCAGCACCTTCGCACCCCGCGGCAGGCGCGTGCGCAGCAGCTGCGCCGCGGCCTGGGCCGCCGTCATGACCTCGGACGCGTGCGTGACGATGCCCAGGTCCGTGAGCTGGTCAGCCACCGACTCCGGCTCCCGCGACGCGTTGTTGGTGACGAACACCAGCCGCATCCCGCGCTCGCGCGCCGACGTCAGCCCCTCGGCCGCGCCGTCGATCGGCTCGTGCCCGCGGTAGGCCACGCCGTCGAGGTCGACGAGCGCGAGGTCGAACCGGTCCGCGAGCGGCGTCGACGACCCGACGAGCCCGCCCGTCACCGGCCGCCCTCCGCCTCGTCGTCGCTCGCGTCGTCCGACTCGACGTCGCTGGCCTCGTCCGACTCGACGTCCACCGAGGGCTCGGGCGCGTCGCCCACCGACTCGTCGTCGCCCACGGTGTCGCCGGCCTCGACGTCGACCGTGCCCGCGGGCGCGTCGTCGCCGTGGTCGCCGTGGTCGTCGGTGTCGTCCTTCGACG
>NZ_JBFULZ010000289.1:0-3450 GCF_054049635.1 Cellulomonas sp. P5_C6
GCGGTGCGCGACGGCCGGCCGATCACGCTGTACGGCACGGGCGAGCAGATCCGCGACTTCACGTTCGTCGACGACGTGGTCGAGGCCAACGTGCTGGCGGCGACCGAGCAGGTCCGGCCCGGCACCGTGCTGAACATCGCCGGCGGCACCAACGTCACGGTCAACGAGGTCCTCTCGGTCATCCACTCGGTCACCGGCCGGGAGGTCCTGGTCGAGCGGTACCCGACCGTCGACGGCGACGCCTGGCGCACCGGCGGCGACGCCTCGGCCGCGCGCGACCTGCTCGGCTGGAAGCCGAAGGTCAGCGTCGAGGAGGGGCTCGCCCGCCAGTGGGAGTACATCGGGGCCGGTGGTGGCTGACGTCACCTGCGTGATCCCGACCCACGGCCGCGACCCCCTGCTCGCCGAGGCCGTCGCGTCCGTGCTGGGCCAGGACCTCGGCGCGGACGTCCGTCTTGTGGCCGTCGTGGTGAGCGACGACCTGGGGTCGGGGGCCACGGAGTCCGTCGTCGCGGGGCTGGACGAGGCGTCCGACGTGCCGGTGCGCTACCTCGACTCGTCCGGGCAGCAGGCCGGTACGGCGGGTGCGTCCCGCAACGCGGGCACGGTCCTCGTGCAGTCCGAGCTCGTGGCGTTCCTCGACGACGACGACCTGTGGGACCCGGCCTTCCTGCGCCTGACGGTCGGCGCGCTCGAGGAGGGCGGGAACGACTTCGCCGTCGCCTGGACCCACGCCGACGCGCCGGGCTACCGGATGGCCCGGATCGAGCCCGGCCTGCACGCCAAGGACGTCGTCGCGCGCAACCCGGGCTTCGTCGGCTCCAACTTCGTCATGCGCACCGCGGCGTTCCGCAGCCTCGGCGGATTCGACCCCGTGCTGCCGGTCTCCAACGACAAGGACCTGCTGGTCCGCGCGCTGTCCGCCGGGCTCACGTACGCGGTCGTGCCCGAGCTGCTGGTGACCAACCGCGTGCACGGCGAGGGCCAGCTGACGGACAAGACCCAGCGGCGGCTCGACGGCATCCAGCTCTACGCGCGCAAGCACGCCGCGCTGCTGACCCGGCGCGACCGCAACTACCTGCGTGGTCAGGCGGCGGACGTCCGCCGGGTGATCGGCGCCAGTGCCCCCGCGCGGTGGTGGTCGACGGTCACGGTGGTGGGGCACCGCGCGGTGGGCGCCCTGCTCGGGGACGGCCGGTGATCGGCCGCGTCCTCGACCGTCTCCTGGACCGTCGAGATGCTGTGCTCGTCGTCGGTGTCTGGCTGGMGGCCGCCCTTCCCCAGCTCGCGATCCTGCTGACCGAGGGGCGGGGCTTCCAGCCGATCACGGACGGTGCCGACGAGGGCGGCGCGCTCGTGCAGGGGCTGACCACGGCCTGCAACGTCGGCCTGCTGGCGCTGTGCGTGGCGATCGTCGTGCTGGGCTTCCGCACCGCGCCATGGGAACGCTGGCCGCTGCTCGCGCTGCTGCTCCTGCCGTGGGTCGTCGTCGTCGCGACGGGCCTCGCCGTCTCCTCGCGGCCCGAGACGATGGCGGTCCTGTACCCGGCGGTGGTCACCAGCGCGTGGGTGATTCGGATCTCCTGGCGCGCGGTGCCGGTGCTCGGGTGGATCACCGCCGCGACCGCCGCCGTGAGCATCGTCGCGGGCCTGGTGCTGCCCGACCTCGCGCGCTACCAGGACTACGCCGGGGCCGACGCGGAGAAGGCCGGACCGATCGGCATCCTCGCGGGGCTGCTGCCCTCCGGGAACAACCTCGGGCTCGTGCTCGCCGTGGGCATCCCGTCGGTGCTCGCGCTGCGCGGTGCATCCCGGATCGTCGCGGGCTCGCTGGTGCTCGTCGCGCTGGTCTGGTCGTACTCGCGCGGCGCCTGGCTCGCGGCCGTCGTCGTGCTGCTGGCCGCCGGCGTGCTCGCACTGGTCCCGCTGCGTCGCCGGAGCCTGGTCGCCGGGCTCGGCATCGGGGCGGTCGCGCTGGCGGCCGTCGCGCTGCCGCTGGTCACGACGTCGGCGAGCGCGATGGCGAACCGCGGCGGTTACTGGATCGCGGGCCGCGACGAGTTCGCGCAGGCCCCGCTGGTCGGTCACGGCTGGGACTTCTACGACCAGCTGGCGCACTCGTCGGCCGGCCTCGGCGGGTACGCGTACCACGCGCACAACGAGTTCATGCAGCTGCTGGTCACCGGCGGGGTCCTGCTCGTGGCGGTCGTGGGCGCGCTGCTGGTGGTCGGTGCCGTCCGGGCGGTCCGCGCCGCCGGCCTGGGGGACTCGTGGCCGGCGCTGACCGTCGCCGCGATCGTCGCGGCCGGGATCGTCGAGGTGCCGTTCGGGGTGGTCGACCGCGCGATGTACTGGCCGTACGTGCTCCTGCCGCTGTGCGTCGTGCTGCTCGGGCACCCGCGGCCCACCGAGGGCGAACGGGTGGACGTCGGCGACGGGGTATCCGACGCGGTCGCCGCAGGGCAGGGTGGTCCTCGTGCGTGACGTCCTCGTCTCGGCCCGCGGGCAGACCGACAACCTCGGTGACTCGGTGCTGCGCCGCGGCCTGCTGGACGCGCTGCGGCCGCTGGGTCGGCTGGTGGTGAACGTCGACGGCATGCCCGACGGGTACGTGGGCGCGCTCGGGCTGCAGGCGCAGGACGTGCTGGTCCGCGACCGCCGTGACTGGGCCCGCCGGTCCGCCTCCGGCGCGTGGCACGGCGCCGTGTACGGGTTCAACGCGGGGGAGACCTACGCGACCGCGGGCTACGCCGGACACCTGCTCAAGACCGCCCCGCTCGTCCTGGCGAGCCGGCTGCGCGGGGGTGCCGGGCTGCACGTCGGCCTCGGGCTGCGCGCGCCGCACCGGCTGTGGGGTCCGGTCCTCAACGTCGCCCTCCTGCCCTGCTCGGTCGTCGCGTGGCGCGACGCCGAGAGCCGGTCCTGGGTGGGCCGCGGGGTCGTGGCGCCCGACTGGGGCTACGCGTTCGGGACGCCCGACCTCACGGCGGCCCGCCACGGCGACGACCGCCCGGTGCTCGCGGTCTCCCTGCGCGGTGATCGTCCGGCCCCGGGCCGGGCGTGGACCGACACGGTCCGGGCCGTCGCGGACGCTCGTTCGCTCGACGTCGTCGTGGTGCCGCAGGTGGGCCGGGACCTGCCGCGCGCGCGGGATCTGGCGACCGCCCTCGGCGGCGAGCTCGTCGCGTGGGACGGGGTCGACCACGCCGCCGCGGAGAAGGTGGTGCGCGACGTGTACCGGCGCGCCTCGTTCGTCGTCAGCGACCGGTTGCACGCGCTCGTCCTCGGGCACACCGAGGGGGCGGTCCCGGTGGGCCTGGCCCCCGGCAGCGCCGGCAAGCTCACGCGGAGCCTGGCGACCGTCGGCACGACGGGCGTCGCGTTCAGCACGGACGGGGTGGGCGTCGACGAGGCCGTGGCCCGCATCGACGCCCTCGACGCCCGCCGGCC
>NZ_JBFULZ010000290.1:0-3449 GCF_054049635.1 Cellulomonas sp. P5_C6
GAGCAACGCCGTGAAGTTCACGCCCGACGGCGGCCACGTCGTCGTCGACGTGCGCCGCGTCGGGCCGGACCTCGAGGTCACCGTCGCCGACGACGGTCCGGGGATCGCGCCGGAGGAACGGGAGCACATCTTCGAGGCGTTCCAGCAGGGGCGGCGGGGCGCGCCGAAGGAGGAGGGCRCGGGGCTCGGCCTGACCCTCTGCCGACGCCTCGTCGCGCTGCTCGGCGGTCGGATGTGGCTGGAGACCGACGTCGGCGTCGGGAGCACGTTCGGCTTCGTCGTCCCCGTCGACACCGCGCCGCGCGCCGGCGCGGACGGGACACGCGACGACGCGCCCGTCGTCGTGGTGGTCGACGACGACCGCGCGTCGCTCGACCTGCTCGCGGCCTACCTCGACGGCCTCGGCGTCCGGGTGGTCCGGGCGCGCGACGGCCGGTCGGGGCTCCACGAGATCCGCTCGTCGCTGCCCGCCGCCGTCGTGCTGGACCTGCGCCTCCCGGGCCTGGACGGCTGGCAGGTCCTCGAACGCCTGAAGGCGGACGAGGCCACGCGCGACATCCCGGTCGTCATCGCGTCGATCGTCGACGAGCGCTCCCGCGGCCTCGCCATGGGCGCCACGGAGTACCTGATCAAGCCCGTCGGCCGCGACGACCTGGTCGCCGCGCTGCGCAGCTGCGGGTGCCTGCCCGCCGACGCCGACGTCGCCACCGGAAGGGGGCGGGGATGACGACCGGTCGCATCCTCGTGGTCGAGGACAACGCGTTGAACCTCAAGCTGATCCGCGACGTGCTCCAGGTCCGCGGCTACGACGTCGTCGAGGCCAGGTCGGGTGAGGAGGGCGTCGCCAGGGCGCACGAGTGCTGCCCGGACCTCGTCCTCATGGACCTCCAGCTCCCGGGCATCGACGGGGTGGAGGCGCTGCACCGGATCCGGCTGGACCCCGTGGTCGCCGACGTCCCCGTGGTCGCCGTCACCGCGTTCGCGATGCAGGCGGACCGCGACCGGGCGCTCGCCGACGGCTTCGACGGCTACCTGTCGAAGCCGATCAGCGTTCGCGCGCTGCCCGCCCAGGTCGACGCGTTCCTCGTCAGCGGCCACGCCCATGCCTGAGCCGGTGTCCGTCCTCGCGGTCGACGACGTGCCGCAGAACCTGCGGCTGCTCCAGGCGGTGCTGGAGCCGCGGGGCTACCGGCTGATCCTGGCGGGGTCGGGCGAGGAAGCCCTGCGCGTCCTGGAGGACCCGAGCCAGCCCGTCGACCTGGTCCTGCTCGACATCGTCATGACCGGGATCGACGGCTACGAGGTCTGCCGCCGGGTCCGGGCGGACCCCGCCACCGCGTACCTGCCGGTGGTGATGATCACGGCGAGCGGCGACCAGGAGAAGCTGCGCGCCATCGAGGCCGGCGCCGACGACTTCGTGACGAAGCCCTTCGACCAGGGCGAGCTGGTGGCCCGCGTGGCGTCGCTGGCCCGCGTGAAGAAGTACCAGGACACGATCGCGCGGCAGGCGGCCGAGCTGGCGGAGTGGAACCGTGACCTCGAGGCACGGGTCCGCGCGCAGGTCGACGAGCTGCAGCGGCTGAGCCGGCTCCGGCGGTTCCTCCCCCCACAGCTGGCCGACCTGGTGATCGACTCCGGCGACGAGTCGCTGCTGGACAGCCACCGCCGGGAGATCGTCGTCGTGTTCTGCGACCTGCGCGGGTTCACGCCGTTCGCGGAGCAGTCGGAGCCCGAGGAGGTGATGTCGGTGCTGCGGGAGTACCACCGGGCGCTGGGCGAGCTCATCGACGAGTACGAGGGGACCCTCGAGCGGTTCACGGGCGACGGGCTGATGGTCTTCTTCAACGACCCGGTGACCTGCGAGGACCCGGCCTGGCGGGCAGTCGCTATGGGGATGGCGATGCAGGACCGGGTGGCCGGCCTCGCCGTCGGCTGGTCCCGCCGGGGTCACGAGCTCGGCTTCGGCGTCGGCGTCGCGCAGGGCTACGCGACGCTCGGCCGGATCGGCTTCGAGGGACGGTCCGACTACGCCGCGATCGGGAGCGTCACCAACCTGGCGGCCCGGCTGTGCGCCGCGGCCGCGGCCGGCCAGGTGCTGGTCAGCCAGCGCGTCTTCTCCGCCGTCGAGGACCGGGTGGACGGTCGGCCGATGGGTGAGCTCGACCTGCGGGGCTTCAGCAGGCCGGTGGGGACGTTCGCCGTCGAGAGCGCAGGGGTGAGGCAGCCGTGACCACGCTGGAGGAGCTGGACGAGGTCGGGCGGCAGGCGCGGTTCGAGGTGCTCCAGCAGCGGATGCGCTCGGTGTGGGACGTCATGCGGCGCGACCACGAGGACGAGTCGGTCGTGGTCGTCCCGTCGGTCGCGGTCGACGGGCTGTCCGTCGGGAGCGCCGGACTGGTGCAGGCGTACGAGGAGCGCTTCCTGTTCCTGCTGCTCCTGCTGCGGCAGCCCCTGCTCCGGATGACGTACGTGACCTCGACGCCGATCAAGGACAGCATCATCGAGTACTACCTCGCCCTGCTCCCCGGCGTGATCCCCAGCCACGCCCGCGCACGGCTCACGCTCGTCTCCGTCGACGACGCGACGCTGCGCCCGCTCAACGAGAAGCTCCTCGACCGACCCCGGCTGATCGCCTCCATCGTGGCGGCGATCCCGAACCGCGAGCGCTGCCACCTCATCGCGTACAGCACCACGGAGCGCGAGCGCGACCTGGCGCTCCACCTCGGGATTCCCATGTACGGCTCGGACCCGGGGCTGGCCGACCTGGGGAGCAAGACGGGCTGCCGTCGCCTGTTCGCCGAGGAGGGCGTGCTGCACCCCTTCGGCGCCGAGGACCTGCACAGCCGCGAGGACGTCGTCGACGCGATCGTGCGCATGCTCGCCGCCGGGCCGGGCAGCGGGCAGGTGATCGTGAAGCTGAACGACGGCGTCTCCGGGAGCGGCAACGCGGTCGTCGACCTGACCGGCCTCGCGTCGCCGGCCGACCCGGCGGACGTCCGCACGCGGGTCGAGGCCCTCGAGCTCGAGTCGCCGACCCTGAGCCGCGCCCAGTACTGGGAACGGTTCACCGGCGGCGGCATCGTCGAGGAACGGGTCACCGGCGCCGAGCTGCGCAGCCCGAGCGTGCAGCTGCGCGTCCTGCCCGACGGCACGGTCGAGCTGCTCTCCACCCACGACCAGCTGCTCGGGGGACCCAGCGGCCAGCGCTACCTGGGCTGCACGTTCCCCGCCGACCCGGCGTACTCGCGCCTGATCAGCGAACCCGCCGAGGTCATCGGCCGCCGCCTGGCGCGGGAAGGGGTGCTGGGCCGGTTCGCCGTCGACTTCGTCGTCGTCCGCGACGCGTCGGGCGCCTGGACCGCGCACGCCATCGAGCTGAACCTGCGCAAGGGCGGGACCACGCACCCGTTCCTCACCCTGCAGTTCCTCACCGACGGCCGCTACGACGG
>NZ_JBFULZ010000291.1:0-3347 GCF_054049635.1 Cellulomonas sp. P5_C6
GCCGCGCGGGCCGCCCGACGACGATGGGCTCGGCCGTCTCGGGACGCGCCGGTCGCTGCGGCGCGCCCGGCGCGAAGCTCGGCGGCGGCGTGCGCGCGGTGCGCTCGTCGGAGGTCACGCGGAGCCCGTCAGCACGTGCCGGTCGTGTCGTCGACGGTGAACGCCTCTTTCCCGGGGACCTTCGTCTCGGCGGGAGTGGGCGTCGCGGCGGGCGCGGTGGCACCCGAGTCCGGCGTCGCGGTCGTCGGCGCGGTGGTCGGCGTCGCGCCGGCCGAGGGCTCCGGCTCGCCCAGGGCGGGCACGTCGTTCGCCATGTTCGACCAGACCTGCGCGGCGTCGTCGGTCCACACGACCCGGTTCGGGTCCGAGGGTGCGGGGGCCCACGGGATCGTCATGAACGTGATGTTGCCACGGCTGATGTTGCGAAGGTTGTAGGCGAGGCCGGTCATGTTGGCGATCGACATGTCGTCGTCCGTCGTCAGCGAGCTGGTCGCCGCGCTGAGGAACGCGACCAGCTTGCCCGGGTCGGTCAGCACGTCGCGGGACAGGACCTCGCGCACCATGGCGGCGACGAGCTTCTGCTGGTTGCCGATGCGGTTGGTGTCCGAGCCGTCGCCGACGCCCTTGCCCTTGCGGGCCCGGGCGTACGCCAGCGCCGTGGGGCCGTCGAGCGTCTGCATGCCCGCCTTGATGTCGAGGCCGGCGTCCGCGGAGTACATGTCGTTGTCGATGCAGACCGGCACGCCGCCGATCGCGTCGACCATCTGCTGGAACCCGGAGAAGTCGACGACGACGAAGTGGTCGATCTTGATGCCGGTGTTCTGCTGCACGGTCTTCCAGGTGCAGGCGGCCGCGGAGGCCATGTCGCCGCCGGTGTCCCAGCCGACCGCGAAGGCCGAGTTGAACATGCCGTGCGTCGCCTTGCTCGTCTTGCCGTTGGTCATCGTGCAGGACGGGATGTCGACCAGGGAGTCGCGGGGGATCGAGACGAGCTCGACGCGGGAGCGGTCGGCCGAGATGTGCAGGACCATCGTGGTGTCCGAGCGCATGCCCTCGGCCTTGCCGCCGATCTGGGCGTTCACGCCGTCGCGCTGGTCGGAGCCCAGCAGCAGGATGTTGACCGCCTGGCCGGCGTTCGGGTCGTTCGGGTCCGGCGCCTTCGACGGGGACGGTGCGGGGCCGGTGAGGGCCGAGACGTCGACCTGGTCGATGTTGCCCTGGAACTTTGCCACCGTCGCGGCGGCCCCCGCGGCGCCGAACGCGACGAGCGCGACGGTGCACAGGGCGATGCCGCGGATCACGCCGTGGGTCCGCAGACGTCGGGCGTGCCGGGCGGCACGGGGGCGCAGGACAGCGGCGTGGCGGGAGGTCACGCGACGATCGTAGGAGAGCGACCTGGCCGTGGAGCGGAGCGCGCGCAGGGGCGTGGTGGAGGATCTGTGCAGATCAGCGTCCTGCTCGGTCGGAGGGGCTCCGGGGGGCGGTCGGGCGGCCGTGTAAAGTTCGCGTCCGAGCGCGCCGGCGCCGGTGTGCGCCCTCGTCGCCCGAGCTCCGCTCGGTGCCGCCGACGGTCCCGGTCCCACGGGGCGCCCGATCACCGCCTGAACCACTGAAGGGGACGCCCTGTGTCCAGACGCGCCCGCATCGTCCTCGCCGCTCTCGCCGTGCTGACGGCAGCCCTCGCGCACCTCGTGCTGCAGGCCGGGATGATGCTGCGCTGGGCCGGCTGGAACCTGTCGTCGTTCCGCAACTACTTCTGGTCGGACCAGCTGGCCTACCTGTCGATCGTCCGGAACGTCTCGCAGGGCGAGTCCTGGGGCGTCGAGCCGTTCACGCTGACCGGCAGCAACTTCTACCCCCGCGCCTGGTACATCCTGCTCGGCACGGTGGCCCGGTGGACCCACACCGACCCCGCGACCATGTGGACGCTCGGGGGGCTCGCCGCCCAGGTGCTGCTGGTCTGCACGATCGGCGGGGCGTGCGTGCTGCTCACCCGGCGCTGGTGGGCCGGGTTCCTCGGGTTCGTGCCGTTCCTGCTGGGCACGGGCAGCTGGATGTTCGGCGCCCACGACTCGTGGATGACGCTGCTGAGCTCGCACGCCGTGCTGTGGGGACCGTTCGGCGTCCTGTTCACGCTCAACGGAGAGACGGTCGCCCTCTCGCTCGGCGGCACCGCGCTCATCGCGCTGCTGCTCGTCGCCGCCGGCCGCGTGCCGGCCCGGGCCGTGTGGCCCGTCGCCCTGGGCGCCAGCCTGCTGGTCGGCATCCTGGCGAACATCCAGACCTACTCGTTCCTGACCACCAGCTACACGCTCGTCGCCGCGACGGCGGCCATCGGGCTGGCGCGCTCGCGGTCGTGGAAGATGCTCGCGCTCACCGGCGCCCTGCTCGTCCTCGTGCTGGCGACCGGGCCGCTCGTCGCCGACGCCGTCGGGCAGCTCGCCGTGCTGGTGTACGGCATGGTGCCGGCGCTGCCGGGGCTCGTCCTGGTGCTGCGCGCGACGCGCTGGCGCGGGCTCTGGTGCCTCGCGCTCGTGGCGCTCGGGGCGCTGCCGCAGGTCGGGGCGACCGCCCTGGGCCTGGCGAACGAGGACCCGTTCCTGGTCTACCGGGAGGCGTCGTCGTCGCAGCTCGGGGTGCCGCTGGGTGCCGGGCTGTTCGCCGCGCTCGCCGTCGTTCCCGCCCTGGTGGTCGTGATCGTGGCCGGCGTCCGACGTCGGCGCGTCATCTGGATCGCCGTCCCGTCCGCGCTGGTGGTGCTCTGGGTGTTCCTGGCCGCCAACGACAAGTGGGGCGCCAACCAGGAGCCCTACCGGTTCTGGCTGGACCTGTACGTGCTGGTGGCCACGCTGATCGTGCCGCTGCTGGCGTGGGTGGTCGCGGAGGCCCTCACGGACCGGGCGGCCGTGCGCAGCCTCGCGGACCGGCCCGTCGAGCCGCCGGCCGTCGCCCCGGTGCTCGGCCCGTGGTCGCGGCCCGGCCGGCTCGCCCTCGTCGGAGGCCTCGCCGTCTCGCTCGTGGTGKCCGGGGTGTGGAGCTACGACTTCCGGCTGTTCCGGACCTCCGTCACCGCTGCCGGCTACATCCCGCTGCAGGGTCCGGCCTACCGGGCGCAGGTCGCGCTGGCGGACCAGACCGACGGCGCCCTGGTGCTGCCCGACGCGTGCGTCGACCCGATGATCTTCAAGTCCACCTGGGGCGGACCGGTGGCGTACTACAACCGCGGGCTCGCGTGGCCGGACAACAAGGCCGACCTCGACATCGCGATCGACGCCCGCGCGCCGGGCAACCTCGACCAGGAGGCGGCGATGCGCGCCGGCATCGGCTGGATCCTGGTCGACCCGAAC
>NZ_JBFULZ010000292.1:0-3316 GCF_054049635.1 Cellulomonas sp. P5_C6
CCACCCGCCAGGGCGACCTCGTAGCCGTTGGCCTCGAGGCTCGTCTTGGCGCTCTCGAGGGCGTCCGTCGTGGCGGCCGGCACCTCGTCGGCCGGCACCGTGAACTGCACGTCGACGTACATGACGCTGCCGTCGGGGGCGACGGCCTGGCTGGCCACGGGGTCGGACAGGCCGGCCACGTCCTCGGCCTCCGCCACGGGCGCCAGCGCGGTCATGACGTCCTGGACGCCCGTACCGGTGAGGAACGACTCACCCTCGGGCGCACCGACGACGACGCGCGAGCTCGCCGGCTTCGACGTGTCCTGCGCGTCCGCCGCGTTGTTGCCACCGACGCCCGCGGCCTGGTCCCCCAGCCGCTCGGCGACGAGCGCCTGCGCCTTGTCGGACTCCGTGCCCGGGATCGAGAACGTGTTCGACAGGTTGAGCCCTGACGCGACCGCGCCGAAGCCGGCGACGGTCAGGATCACCAGCCAGGTGACCAGCACGATCCAGCGGTGGCGGAAACTTCCCCGGCCCAGACGGTCCAGCACGCGTGCCATGTTCACTCCTCGGTCGACGTGCGCAGGATATACGACAGATGTTGGATAGCCGGGGTGGCATCATGGGAAGGGTGACGATGCAGGACGAGGGCCCCCGGGTGGACCCCAGGGTCCTGCGCACGCGCCGACTGCTCCAGGATGCCCTGCTCTCGCTCGCACGGGAACGCAGTCTCGACGAGATCTCGGTCGCCGACGTCGCCGACCGCGCGACCGTCAACCGCAGCACGTTCTACCAGCACTACCCCGACACCGACACGCTCCTGGCCGACGCCCTCGACGCTCAGGCCGCCCTGGTCGGCGCCGACCTGACCCAGATCCGCCCGGGGACGGCCGACGGCGAGACACCCGAGGTGCTGGTCCGGTACGCCACCCACGTCGCCGAGAACGTCGCCCTGTACCGCAGCGCCCTGGGCGAGCACGGCTCCCCCGTCGCCGTCACGCGCCTMCGCCGGCGCATCGGGGCGCTCGCGCTCGAGGGGCTGGCGCTGCACGGGCGGCCGGCCGCGCTCTCGACGATGCCGTTGCCGATCGCCGCCGCCGCGCTGGCCGGGTCCGTCATCGGGGTGCTGGTCGCGTGGCTCGAGCGCGACCCGTTGCCCCCGCCGGAGGAGGTCGCGTCGTGGGCGTGGTCGGCGGTCAGCGGCTGGCCGACGGAGCCCTGAGCGCCCGCCCTCTTCTGTCCCACCCCCGCAACGTCCGCGCTCAGTCGGGCCCAGACCCCCACGAGTGCGGACGTCCGGTTGGTCAGCCCCGCAACGTCCGCGCTCAGTTGGGCTCTGACCCCCACGAGTGCGGACGTCCGCGGGTTCGAGCGCCCCGGCGACCGGATGTGCGGACGCAACGGGAGGCCGAGCGCCGACGTCCGCGGATTCGAGCGTCCCGGCGACCGGATGTGCGGACGCAAGGGCGCGGCGGTCGCGGCGTCAGCTGAAGTGGGCGCCGCCGTTGACGTCGAGGACCGTGCCCGTGACGAACGAGGCGCCCTCCGAGGCGAGGTAGACGACGGCCTCGGCGACGTCGTCGGCGGTCCCCGCCCGGCTCAGGGGCGAGGCGGCGACGGCGGCGCGCTGCGCGGGCTCGGGGGTGTGCGTGGCGTGCAGCGGGGTGCCGGCGACGAAGCCCGGCGCGACGACGTTCACGGTGATGCGGCGCGGCCCGAGCTCGCGGGCGAGCGCCCGGCTGAAGCCCTCGAGCGCGGCCTTGGCGGTCGAGTAGGCGACCATCCCGGTCCCGCCGCCGCTGCGGGCCGCCTGGGCGCCGATCGTGATGATCCGGCCGCCGTCGGGCATCACCGCGAGCGCGGCACGGCTGGCGTAGAACGCGGTCGAGAGGTTGAGGTCCAGCACGTTGTGCCAGTGGGCGTCGTCCATCGCCGAGACGCTGCGGCGCTCGACGGGTCCGCCCACGTTGTTGACCAGGATGTCGATGCCGCCGCCCAGCATCGAGGCCGCGTCGCTGATCGCCTTGTCGACGTCCCAGCTGCGGCGCAGGTCGACCTGGAAGGAGGCGGCGGTGCGGCCCTCGTCCTTGATCTCGGCGACGACGTCCGACGGGTCGTGCGACAGGTAGGTGATCGCGACGTCGGCGCCCGCCCGGGCCAGCGCGAGCGCGACGGCACGCCCGACCCCGGAGGCACCACCGGTGACGAGCGCGCGACGGCCCGTGAGCGCGTCCTCCAACTCCCGACCTCCCGTGGCTGGTGTTTGTTGCGCACCGTACGGGAGCGGTTCCTCCCCTTCAACACCCACATGCCCGAATTCATCCAGGTCCCGGCTGTCGGTGACGCCGGGTAGCGTCCTGCCCCATGCGTCTGGCCTCCTGGAACATCAACTCGATCCGCGCCCGCACCGACCGTGCACTGGCCTTCCTGGAGCGGACGGGGGTCGACGTCCTGGCGCTGCAGGAGACCAAGTGCAAGGACGAGCAGTTCCCGCGCGAGGGCTTCGAGGCGCTCGGCTACGAGGTGGTGACCAGCGGGTTCAGCCAGTGGAACGGCGTCGCCATCGTCTCCAAGGTCGGCATCGAGGACGTCGAGGTCGGCTTCCCGGGCATGCCGACGTGGGGCGACCCGGCGGCGGCCGAGGCGCGGGCGCTGGGTGCGACGTGCGGCGGCGTGCGGGTGTGGAGCCTGTACGTGCCGAACGGTCGGGAGATCGAGGACCCGCACTACGCCTACAAGCTCGACTGGCTCGGCCGGCTGCGGGACGCCGCGGCGGGCTGGCTCGATGCCGACCCCGCGGCGCAGGTGGCGCTGGTCGGCGACTGGAACATCGCCCCCCTGGACACCGACGTCTGGGACATCAACCGCTTCGCCGGTCGCACCCACGTGACGCCCGCCGAGCGCGAGGCGTTCACCGCCATCGCCGGCGCCGGCTACACCGAGGTCTCCCGCGTCCACCTCCCGGCCGAGCACACGTACACCTACTGGGACTACCAGCAGCTGCGGTTCCCCCGGAACGAGGGCATGCGCATCGACCTGACCTACGCGACGCCGGCGCTGGCCGCCCGGGTCACCGGGGTGTCCATCGAGCGCAACGAGCGCAAGGGCAAGGCGCCGTCCGACCACGTGCCGGTCGTGCTCGAGATCGCGGACTGAGCGCGCGGGTGATGTCGGTGGAAAGACCGATCGGCTCGCGGGTGCGGTGGGCTAGGTTGCGCGCATGAGCAACGAGCCTGGGGGGCCGGCTCCGGTTCCCGACCCCTACGCCGTCCCGGACCCGGCGACCGCCGCGCCCGTGCCGCCGCCCGACGGCAGCCCGACGCCGACGGCGCCGGAC
>NZ_JBFULZ010000293.1:0-3237 GCF_054049635.1 Cellulomonas sp. P5_C6
GTCAAGGTCAAGGCCGCTGCCTCGCGCAGCACCGCCCGCGCCGCCGTCGCCGCGACGCCGGCCGCCGACGTCGCCTCGGCCGCCGTGCCGCAGTCCGTCGCCGGCAACGCGGTCCTCGAGATCGCCGCCCGCTACGTCGGCACCCCGTACGTCTCGGGCGGGTCCACCCCGGCCGGCTTCGACTGCTCGGGCTTCGTCTCCTACGTCTACGCGCAGCTCGGCGTCTCCCTGCCGCGCACGTCCGGTGGCATCAAGGCCGCCGGCACGGTCATCTCCCGTGCGGACGCCCAGCCGGGCGACCTCATCTGGAGCCCCGGCCACATCTCGATCTACGCAGGTGGCAACGAGCAGATCGACTCGCCCCGCCCGGGCAAGACGATCCAGTTCCGCGCCATCTGGCAGAGCGCTCCGGTCTTCATCCGGATCGGCTGAACGCAGCTCGCTCCAGCAGACGAGGCCCCGACGACACCGATGTCGTCGGGGCCTCGCCTCGTTGACCAGGCGATACCGGCGCGTACTCTGGCCGTGCACCACGCTGTTGCTTCGCTTCGCCGGGCCGGCAGCCAGCCGGTCCGACCCCCGAGGTCGGGAGAACGCCGTGCTCATGAATGCCGCAAAGCTGTCCACCGAGGCCATCGGCGGGGCAGCCCCCGAGGTCGGCTCGCCGGGGCTGATCGCGTCCGGAGCACGCACCCTGCTGCTCAACGCCAGCATGGAACCCTTGTGCATCGTGAGCCTGCGGCGTGCCGTGGTGCTCGTGATGACGGGCAAGGCCACCGTGCTCGAGACCGACGGCCGCCTGCTGCACTCCGAGCACGTGGCCGTCCCGCTGCCCGTCGTCCTGTGCCTGACGCGCTACGTGCACGTCCCTGTCCGCCGCCCCGTGCCGCCCACGCGCCGCACCGTGCTGCAGCGGGACAACCACCGGTGCGCCTACTGCGGCGGGGGAGCGGACACCGTCGACCACGTGCACCCGCGCTCCCGCGGCGGACGGCACGAGTGGACCAACGTCGTCGCCGCCTGCGTGCGCTGCAACCACCGCAAGGCCGACCGTCTGCTGCACGAGATCGGCTGGGAGCTGGCGTTCGTGCCGCGGGCCCCACGCTGGTCGGTCGCGTTCGGCACCACGTCGGTCCGGTCCGAGCCGCTGTGGTCGCAGTACGTGGTGGCCTGACCCGCTCTTCGTCAACGTCGCGCCAACGTATGGCAACATTCCGGTACACCTCGGGTGCATCGGCGCACCCGAGGAGGACACTGGAACGAGTGCACAGCGGCTCGTGACGAGCTCGGAGGCTCCGGATGACGCGTGACGATGTGGTCCTCGTCGGGGTGGACGGGTCGGCTGCAAGCCTGCACGCGCTCGACTGGGCCGCCGCGCAGGCCCGCGCCCACGGCTGGGGCGTCCGGCTGGTGTGCAGCTACTCGCTCCCGTCCTTCACGGCGGCGTCGCTCGACGGCGGGTACGCCGCCCTGGACGACACCGCCATCCAGGAGGGCGCCAGGGCCGTGCTGGCGGAGGCGACGGACCGCGTCTCGTCCATGGGCGTCCCCGTGACCGCCAAGGTCCTCACGGGCGACGCAGYGGGCGTGCTGGTCGAGATGTCGCACTCCGTGCGGCTCGCGGTCGTCGGCACCCGCGGCCGCGGCGGGTTCGCGGACCGGCTGCTGGGCACGGTCTCGTCGGCGCTGCCGGCGCACGCGTACTGCCCGACGGTGGTGGTCCCGTTGCGGGAGGACGGCAAGCCGCTGCCCGACGACGCCCCGATCCCCGCCCCCCGGGCCGTCAAGCGCATCGTCGTCGGCGTCGACGGCTCCCCGCAGGCCGAGCACGCGCTGCGGTACGCGATCGGCGAGGCCGAGGCCTGGGGTGCCGAGCTGACGGCGGTCGCCGGGGTGCCCGTGGGGTCGATGACGGGCGTGCTGGCGTGGCTGCCGTCCGCCGTGGACCACGAGCAGGTGCTGCGGGACGTCACCGAGGGGCTGCACGTCGTCGTCGACCGGGCCCTGACCGACCACCCCGGGGTGACCGTGCGGCGGATCGCCCTCGACGGGACGGGCGCGGAGCTGCTCACCGAGTTCTCGGTGGCCACCGACCTCATCGTCGTCGGGTCCCGCGGCCGTGGCGGGTTCACCGGGCTGCTGCTGGGCTCCACCAGCCAGGCCGTGCTGCACCACTCCGACTGCCCGGTCATGGTGGTCACCAACCGGTGCGTCGCGTCGGAGCAGGCGGTTGCCGGTTAGCCCTCCGGGGCCGGTGGCACGTCCGGTCGCCTGACCAGCGCGGAGAGCACCACGGTCGAGCGCGTGCGGGCCACGAACGGCTCCGCGGCCAGCTTCTCGACGACGCGCTCGAGGTGCCGCATGTCCCGCGCGCGCACCTGCACCACGAGGTCCACATCGCCCGTCACGGTGCTCGCCGCGACCACCTCGGGGTAGTGCTCGACGGCCGCCCGCATGGTCGCCGGGCTGGTGGAGCCGTTGCAGTAGAGCTCGACGAACGCCTCGGTCTGCCAGCCCATGGCCGCCGGATCGAGCCGGACCGTGAAACCGCGGATCACGCCCCTCTCGCGCAGCCGGTCGACGCGCCGCTTCACGGCCGGTGCCGAGAGCGATACCTGCTCTCCCACCTGCGCAAACGTCGCGCGAGCGTCCAGGGCCAGCACGCGCAGGATCGCCGTGTCGAGGGCGTCGAGCCCGGAGTCGTCGGTCACGCCGCCCATCATCTCGTCGCGACACCCCATTTGGCGCATTACCGCAAGTCATGGCACTCTGCACGCACTACGCCAAACGGGTGATTCGCCAAAAGCGGCACATTGCCTCAAGGCGGACGCATCTGATGCCGAGATGACTAGAAGCCCCATTTTCCCGCCAGACACGCAGGGGTCCCGCGAAGGAGGCGACATGGTCAAGGACACCAAGAAGCGGCTGGACCTTGTTCCGAGCCAGCGCCCGTCCGTCGTCAGCGAGCCCACCCCGTCGGTCGCCGACGTTCCCCAGCCCCACCCGGCTCCCTCCGCCCTCGTCGAGCCTTCGAGCGAGTCGGCGGTCGCGCGATCGGCGGCCGTCCGCCGGTCCGTCTGGATCGGCCTCGCCGCCGGCATGGCGCTCGCCGTGGCCGCCGGGGGCGGCGTGTACGCCGCCGACCAGAAGGCCCAGGAGGCCAAGGACGCGGCGCTGGACGCCCACATCCGGGTCGACCGGGCCGTCCTCGCCGCCAGCCGTGACGCGGTCGCCGAC
>NZ_JBFULZ010000294.1:0-3123 GCF_054049635.1 Cellulomonas sp. P5_C6
GCAGGTGGAAGATCGCGAACGCGTACCCGACCGGCCCGAGACCCGCGGCCAGGATCATGTAGCCGATCTGCGACATGGTCGAGGCGGCCAGCGCCTTCTTGATGTCGTCCTTGGCGCAACCGACGATCGCCCCGAACAGCAGGGTGATCGCACCGACGATGACCACCACCAGCTGGGCCGTGGGCGCGGCGTCGAACAGCGGCGCCGACCGCACGATGAGGTAGACGCCGGCGGTCACCATGGTCGCGGCGTGGATGAGCGCGGACACCGGCGTCGGGCCCGCCATGGCGTCGCCGAGCCAGGACTGCAGCGGGAACTGCGCCGACTTGCCGCAGGCGGCGAGCAGGAGCATCAGCCCGATCGCGGTGAGCGCGCCCTGGCTGACGCTGCCGTCGACGCCGCTGAGCACGGTGCCGAAGTCGACCGCCCCGAACGTCGAGAACATGATGCCGAGCGCGATGATCAGGCCCAGGTCACCGATGCGGTTGGCGACGAACGCCTTCTTGGCGGCGACCGCGTACTCGGTGTTGTAGTTCCAGAAGCCGATGAGCAGGTACGACGCCAGGCCGACGCCCTCCCAGCCGACGAACAGCAGCAGGTAGCTGTCGGCCAGCACCAGGATGAGCATCGCCGCGACGAACAGGTTGAGGTAGGCGAAGAACCGGCGCCGGTCACGGTCGTGGTCCATGTAGGCCACGGCGTAGATGTGGATGAGCGTGCCGACGAACGTCACGAGCAGCACGAACGTCATCGACAGCGGGTCGAGCCGCATGCCCGCGTCGAGCTGGAACGCCCCGGCGTCGATCCAGGTGCCCAGGTGGACGTCCGTCACGCGGGCGTCGGCGGGGCGCTGCAGCATCGCGATGAACACGATCGCGGCGACGACGAACGACGCCGTCGACGCCAGCACGCCGAGCCAGTGGCCCCAGCGGTCGGACCGGCGCCCGGAGAGCAGCAGCACCGCGGCGCTGACCAGCGGCAGGCCGACGAGCAGGGGGGCGACGAGCAGGATGCCGCTCTTCACCGTCTCGCTCGCGGGCGCGATGGTGTCTGCAGGCAGGCTCGCCACCAGAGTTGTCAGGCTGTGCATCGCCCCTCAGCTCTTCAACAGGTTGATGTCGTCGACCGAGGCCGAGCGTCGGGTGCGGAAGATCGCCACGATGATGGCCAGCCCGACGACGACCTCGGCGGCGGCGACGACCATCACGAAGAACGCCATCACCTGCCCGGTCAGGTTGCCGTGGATGCGGGAGAACGTGACGAGCATGAGGTTCGACGCGTTGAGCATGAGCTCGACGCCCATGAACACGATGATCGCGTTGCGCCGCAGCAGGACCGTGGTCGCGCCGATCGAGAAGAGGATCGTCGCCAGCACGAGGTAGTGGGTGAGGCTCACCGTCCCCCCTCCTGTCCGATGGCGCCGTCGGGGCCGGTGGACGGCCCGTTCTGCCCGGTGTCGCTGACCGCCGCGCCCAGCTCGGGGGCGTTGACGGCGTGCCCGCCGAGGTCGGCCTCCGGCGGTGGGGTCCCCCCGCCGCGCACCACCGAGGCGCCGGCGAGCACGCGCTCGGTCCGGGCCGCGAACTCCTCGGCGTCGGCCTCCTGCCCGCGGATGCGCAGCACGCGCGGCACGGAGATCTCGAGCGGCTGACCGTCGGGACCCAGCGCCGGGACGTCCATCGCGTTGTGCCGGGCGTAGACGCCGGGGGCGGGCAGCGGCGTGAGGACGGCGCCGGCGGCCACGCGGGCGTCGGCGCGCTCCTTCTGGCCGACGCGTGGCGTGAGCCGCTGTCGGTGCGTGAGCACCAGCGCGCCCAGGGCCGCGGTGACCAGCAGGGCGCCGACCACCTCGAACGCGAACACGTAGTCGCCGAAGATGATGTGCGCGACGCCGGTCGGGTTGTTCGACGACAGCTCGCCGGCCAGCCCGAACACCTTGCCGTAGGTCGCGCGGCCGACCACGCCGACCAGCACCACGGCGAGCCCGATGCCGGCCAGCAGGCCGATCCATCGCTGCCCGCGGATGGTCTCCACCAGCGAGTCGGAGGAGTCGACGCCCACCAGCATGAGCACGAAGAGGAACAGCATCATCACGGCGCCGGTGTAGACGACCACCTGGACCACCCCGAGGAACACCGCGTCCTGCGCGACGTAGAGGAACGCCAGGGAGATCATCACGACGACCACGGCGAGCGCCGCGTGCACCGCCTTCTTGGCGAACAGCAGGCTGAGGGCCGCGAGCACCATGATCGGGCCGAGGGTCCAGAACAGGACCGCCTCGGCCGTCGTCGTCTCCCCCGACGCCAGCAGCGTCGCGCCCAGCGCGGCGCTCATCGGGTGCCCTGCTTCGTCGCTCCGGCCACCGTCGCGGCCATCACCGCGGCCGTGGGACCGGGCACGTTCGCCGCGTCCAGACCGGCGCCGCCGGGCAGCGTCGGGTCGTCGGGCCGGTGCTCCTTGACCCACGCGACCTGCGCCGGCGTGGAGCCGGTGACCTCGCCGCGGTAGTAGTCGGTGTCCGTCGTGCCCTCGACCATCGGGTGCGGTGCCTGCAGCATCCCGCTGCGCAGCGGAGCCAGGAGGTCCTGCTTCTCCCAGATCATCCCCGCGCGCGTCGGGCCGGCCAGCTCGAACTCGTTCGTCATGGTCAGCGCCCGGGTGGGGCACGCCTCGATGCACAGGCCGCAGAAGATGCAGCGCAGATAGTTGATCTGGTAGACGCTGCCGTACCGCTCGCCGGGCGACCGCTGGTTGTCGGGGGTGTTGTCGGCGCCCTCGACGTAGATCGCGTCCGCCGGGCACGCCCAGGCGCACAGCTCGCAGCCGATGCACTTCTCCAGCCCGTCCGCGTACCGGTTCAGCTGGTGGCGGCCGTGGTAGCGCGGCTTGGCCGGCACCTTCTCCGACGGGTACTGCTCGGTGACCGTCGGCCGGAACATGTTCGAGAGGGTGACGCCGAAGCCGCCCACGGGGGCGAAGAGGTCCTCGACCCAGCCGCGGGGCTCGATCATGGACTGGTAGCCCTCGGGCTGCGGGGCGGCGACCTCACCGGCGGGCTTGCGCGGCGCGACGGCCTTGCCCTTCGCGGGCGCGGCGGCCCTGCGCGCGGGCGCGGGCTTGCCG
>NZ_JBFULZ010000295.1:0-3119 GCF_054049635.1 Cellulomonas sp. P5_C6
GGCGCACGCCGCCCGGTCCGCCGCACGGCCCGCGCGGGCGCGAGCAGCAACGGCACCACGCTGGCGTCGCCGATGCAGGGCACCATCGTCAAGGTGGCCGTGGCGGAGGGCGCCGTGGTGGCCGAGGGCGACCTGGTCGTCGTGCTCGAGGCGATGAAGATGGAGCAGCCTCTGGTGGCGCACCGCGCCGGCACGGTGACCTCGCTGTCCGCGGGCGTGGGGTCGAGCGTCAGCGCCGGCACCGCCATCTGCGAGATCGTCGGCTGACCCCGGCGTGCCGGACGGGCCACCGCTGCACCACCGACGCCAGCCCGGCGACGGGTGGGTCGAGTGCGCCTGCGGCCGACGCCACTGGGGTCTGTACGGCGCCGCCGGCCTGCTGCTGGTCCGGCGCGACGCCGACGGCACCCCGCTCGCGGTCGTGCTGCAGCACCGCGCGACGTGGAGCGACCAGGGCGGCACGTGGGGGGTCCCCGGCGGGGCGCGGATGCCCGACGAGTCCGCCGAGGACGCGGCGCTGCGCGAGGCCGAGGAAGAGGCCGGGATCGACCGCGTCTCCGTCCGGCTGCGCGAGTCGTCGGTGCTGCGGCACCCCGACTGGTCCTACACGACCGTGATCGCGGACGAGCTGGAGCCCGTGCACCCCACGGTGACCGACGCCGAGAGCGTGGAGCTGCGCTGGGTGCCCGTCGACGAGGTCGAGACCCTGCCGCTGCTGCCCGCGTTCGCCGACGCCTGGCCCTCTCTGCGCGAGCGGCTGGTCGAGCTCGGTCGGTGACTGGCATCACAGGGCCGGGTGCTGGACCCGTGTCGCGCCCGGGCCGTCGGCGGGAGTAGTGTCACGGCCGGTGAGGTAAGCCTTTCCTCATCCGACGCCCCGCTTGGTGTCGGTCCCTGCACTCGGAAGCCGCTCCATGCTCGCCAACTACCTCATCGGTCTGCGCGAAGGTCTCGAGGCCGCGCTGGTCGTCAGCATCCTCGTCGCGTACCTGGTCAAGACCGGGCGCCGCGACCAGCTGCCGGCGCTGTGGGCCGGGGTCGGCATCGCGGTCCTCGCGTCGCTCCTGTTCGGTGCGATCCTCACGTTCGGCCCGTCGGGGCTCTCGTTCGAGGCGCAGGAGGCCATCGGCGGGACGCTCTCGATCATCGCCGTCGGCCTGGTCACGTGGATGATCTTCTGGATGGCCCGCACGGCCCGGCATATGAAGTCCGACCTGCACCACAAGCTCGACGACGCGCTCAGCGCGGGCAAGAAGGCGGTCCTCGTGGTCGCGATGCTCGCCGTCGGGCGCGAGGGCCTCGAGACCGCGCTGTTCCTGTGGGCCAGCGCCCAGGCGACCAGCGGCACCGCCGTGAACGCGAGCCCGAACCTCGGCCCGCTCATCGGCGCGGCGCTCGGCCTGGGGACCGCCGTGCTGTGCGGCTGGCTGCTCTACCGCGGCGCCCTCAAGCTCAACCTCCGCGTGTTCTTCGCCTGGACCGGCCTGTTCCTGGTGGTCGTCGCCGCGGGCGTGCTGTCGTACGGCGTGCACGACCTGCAGGAGGCCGGCATCCTGCCCGGCCTGAACAACCTGGCGTTCGACGTCTCGGCGACCGTCCCGCCCAGCAGCTGGTACGGCTCGCTGCTCAAGGGCGTCTTCAACTTCTCACCCGCCACCACGTGGCTCCAGCTCGTCGCCTGGTTCGCCTACATCGTGCCGACCATGTACTTCTTCATCCGCATCACGTGGGGCTCCGCGCCCGCCCGCCCGTCGGCCCCCGCCGTCGCGCCGGCCGTGCGCGCGTCCGCCGCCTGACCCGCCGAGCACCCGTTCTCCGAGGAGACCCATGTCCCCCCGCACCACCGCCGTCGCCGCTGCCCTGGCCGCGCTCCTCCTTCCGCTGGTCGCGGCCTGCGTCCCCAACGACGCGTCGACGCCGGGCGCCAGCGGCAGCGCGGGCGGCCTCACGGTGACCTCGACGGACACCACGTGCGACGTGTCCGCGACCGAGGCCGCGTCGGGCACCGTGCGGTTCTCCGTCACCAACGCGGGCGACGACGTCACCGAGTTCTACCTGCTCGGCGACGACGGCCTGCGGGTCGTGGCCGAGGTGGAGAACGTCGGCCCCGGGCTCTCGCGCGACCTCATCGCGCAGGTCAAGCCGGGCACGTACTACACGGCCTGCAAGCCGGGCATGGTGGGCGACGGCATCCGCGCCGAGTTCACGGTGACCGACAGCGGCGCCGAGGTGGGGCCCACGGGCGACACCGCCGACCAGCTCACGGCCGCCGAGGCCTCGTACGTCGCCTACGTCAAGGACCAGGTGGGCGCGCTCATCGCCGGCACCCAGGAGTTCGCCGACGCCTACGCCGCCGGGGACGACGAGAAGGCGAAGTCGCTGTACGCCGACACGCGCGCCCACTGGGAGCGCATCGAGCCCGTCGCCGAGTCGTTCGGCGACCTCGACCCGCTGCTCGACCTTCGCGAGGCCGACGTCGAGGCGGGCACGCCGTGGAGCGGCTGGCACCTGATCGAGAAGGACCTCTGGCAGCCGGCGCCCGACGCCAACGGTGGCGTGACCTACGTGCCGCTGACCCAGGACCAGCGGGTCGCGGCCGCGGCCGACCTGGTGACGTACACGCAGCAGCTGGTCGACGAGGTCAACGCGCCCGACTTCACCTTCGAGGCGTTCCAGATCGCGAACGGCGCCAAGGAGCTGCTCGACGAGGTCGCCACCGGCAAGGTCACCGGCGAGGAGGAGATCTGGTCGCACACGGACCTCTGGGACTTCCAGGCCAACGTCGACGGCGCCCGCGTGGGCTACGAGGTGCTGGCGGACGTCGTCCAGGCCAAGGACCCCGACCTGGCCGACACGCTGCAGACGCGGTTCACCGAGCTGGACACGCTCCTCGCAGCCCAGGGCTCGCTGGACACCGGCTTCACCTCCTACGACGCCCTCACGGACGCGCAGGTCAAGCAGCTCGCCGCTGCCGTCGACGCGCTCTCCGAGCCCCTCTCCCAGCTGACCGCCACGGTCACCGGAGCCTGATCCAAGGAGTCGCCGTGTCCGCCCCCACGGACCCGCACGACGAGCCCACCGGCCTGTCCCGACGCGCGCTGCTCGGGCTCGGCGGTGGG
>NZ_JBFULZ010000296.1:0-3104 GCF_054049635.1 Cellulomonas sp. P5_C6
GCCCGCCGCGGCCACCGGCTCCGCTGGCGCCGGGCTCGCCGCCGCCGCGGCCATCGGCCAGCAGACGCGACTCGCGCAGGAGTACCGCCTGCAGGCACTCATCGCCGCCGAGCACGCGACCGCGGCGTCGGCAGCCGACACCCGCTGGTCCGTCATCGCCGGCCTGTACGCACAGCTCGAGGCCCTGACCGGGTCCCCGGTTGTCCGCCTAGCGCGCGCGGTGGCCGTCGCGGAGGCCTCCGGACCCGAGGCCGGCCTGGCGCTCCTCGACGGCCTCGACGACGCGCTCCCCCGCCACCACCGGGTCCCCGCCGTCCGCGCCGAGCTCCTGGCCCGCGCCGGCCACCCCGAGGCGGCAGCAGCCCAGTTCCGCGCCGCCCTGACCCTGGTGACGAACGAGACGGAACGCACCCACCTGGAGGGCCGGCTGTCGTCGCTGGACGCGAGCTGACGGGCGCCTTGCTGCCGCGCCGCTCGCGGCCGGTCGCCGAACTCGCGAATTTCCGCCGAGCTCGGTGGCTACAACAACCGATCTCGACGGAGAGTACCGAGTTCGCGACCGTCGTCACCGAGCCGCCCACGGTTCGTCGTCCTCGCGGCCCTGTCCCCAAGCTGTCCGGGGCCGGTCGCCGAGCGGGCGTCGACCTCGATCCTCGGTCGCATGGCCAGACGCGAGCATGACCGGCAACCCACCCGACCGCCCGCTCGGCCGACGGTCCTGTTGGCGCGCGACTTMCCGCCGGATCTCGTCCGTCGCCGCACCCGAGCCGGAGAGTGGGAGCGGATCTCGCGAGGGATCTACATCCCGGCCGTAGGGGCCGGCGACCTGGACCGATGCCGTCAGATCGCCTTCGCCCGCCTGCTCGGCGTGCACGACCGAACCCGATCGCCGCACTGGTTCAGCCACGAGTCCGCCGCCCTTCTGTGGGACCTGCCGTTGTGGCGTTCGCCCGACCAGACCCACGTGATGCAGCGGTATACGACCGGCACCGGTGGCGACCCCGACGTAGCGCACCACCCCGTGGTCCCGCCCGCTTCCCACACGGCCGTCCGGCACGGGCTCCCGGTCACGTCGCTCGAACGGACGGTCGTCGACTGCGTGTCGACGCTGCCTCCGCTCCTCGGCATCGTGATCGCGGACGCTGCCTTGCGGGTCGGCGCGGACCGCGCCGTCATCGACTCCGCCCTCGCCGCGGCAGCAGGACGTCGCGGCATCAGGCGAGCCCGAGCGATCGTCGAGCTTGCCGACGATGGCGCCGAGTCACCGGGCGAGTCCGCGACACGGTTCGTCACTCTGCGCGACGGCCTGCCACCGGCGCGGACACAGGTGCCGGTCGCGACGCGTCTCGGGACCTTCTGGGCCGACATGGGGTGGGAGGAGTGGCGGCTGCTCCTCGAGTACGACGGCCGGACGAAGTACGCCGAGCACGATGCGGAGGCGTTCATGCGGGAGAAGCGGCGCCACGACGCCCTGGTCGAGGCCGGCTGGCGAGCCCTCCGCGTCACCAAGGAGGACCTGAGCGGCCGCACCCTGCTGAACCGCATCACGCCACTGCTGCCTCCCGGAACCAGGCTTCGGCCCCGGCCCGCGCTCCGGGGTTGATCCCCGACCGCCGAACTCGGTACTCGCAGCCCAACTCGGTGGCTGTAGCCGCCGAGTTGGGCCCGGAGGACCGAGTTCGCCGGCTTGGGCACCCGGAGCGCGTCGGGTCGAGCTGAGGCGGCACCGGGCGCGCCCGTCCTCAGGTCAGGATGAGGAGGGTGATCAGGGTCAGGTTCAGGGCGACCACCAGGGTCACCACCAGCAGGAGGGTCGCGTGGAGCCAGGGGCCGTTGCGGTGCTCGCCCATGACGGAGCGGGAGCGGGTCAGGCGGACCAGGGGGATCACCGCGAACGGGATGCCGAAGCTGAGCACCACCTGCGAGAGGACGAGGGTCCACGTCGCGTCCGCGCCGAGGGCCAGCAGGAGGATCGCCGGGATCAGGGTCACCACGCGGCGGACCAGCAGGGGGACGCGGCGGTGGATCAGGCCCTCCATGATCGTCGCGCCGGCGTAGGCGCCGACCGACGTCGATGCGAGGCCCGACGCCAGCAGGCCGACGGCGAACGCGATGGCGATGCCCGCGCCCAGTGCGGTGGCGATCGCGTCGTAGGCGCCGGGGATGGAGTCGGTGCCGGCGACGCCTCGCAGGCCGGACGCGGCGAGGAGCAGCAGCCCGATGTTGACGATGCCCGCGACCATCAGCGCGCCGCCGACGTCCCAGCGGGTCGCGCGCAGGAGCCGGGCGAGCGGGAGCCCCGAGGTGCGGCCGTGCCGGTCGCGGACCAGCGCCGAGTGGACGTAGATCGCGTGCGGCATGACGGTCGCACCGAGCATCGAGGCGGCGAGCAGGACCGAGTCCGTGCCGTCGAAATGGGGGACCAGGCCCGACAGGATGCCGGCTGCCGACGGCGGGGACACGACGAGCCCGGCCAGGAAGCCGATCGAGATGACCGCGAGCAGGGCGACCACCACCAGCTCGAACCGCCGCTGCCCGTACCGGTTCTGAGTGGCCAGCAGCAGGATCGAGACGACGCCGACGATCACCCCGCCAACCGGCAGCGGCACCCCGAACAGCAGCTGGAGCGCGATGGCGCCGCCGACGACCTCGGCGATGTCGGTGGCCGCCGCGACCAGCTCCGCCTGCCCCCAGAACGCCAGCCGCGGGCCGCGGCGCATCCGCTGCCCGAGGACCGCCGGCAGCGACTGCCCAGTGACCAGCCCGAGCTTGGCCGACTGGTACTGGACCAGGACCGCCATGGCGTTGGCGACGACGAGCACCCACAGCAGGAGGTACCCGTAGCGCGCGCCGGCGGTGAGGTTGGCCGCGACGTTGCCGGGGTCGACGTAGGCGATGGCCGCGACGAACGCCGGCCCGAGCAAGAGAGGGGCGCGACGGATGCGCGGCGGAGCGACGACCTGCACAGGCCGGTCGACGCTCTCGGCCACGCTCTCGTGCATCGTTCACCTCGAAAAGTTCGGAGACCCGAACTCATGCTAGCGGACGTACGGATCATCGGTGGTGCGGGTGGGTGGGTGGCGGCCCGGCGCGCAAGGCGGGCG
>NZ_JBFULZ010000297.1:0-3094 GCF_054049635.1 Cellulomonas sp. P5_C6
GAGTCCGGGAAGTCGTAGAACGCGCGGATCTGCTCGAGCTGCTTGAACGAGGGGCTGACGATCTGCGGGTCGAGCAGCCGGATCGACGCCGTCGTGTCGGCGTCGGCGCGCAGCGCGCCGGCCTCGGCGGTGACCTTCGCGTCGTAGTCGGACTTCTCGACGTCGTCGAGGCCGTACGCGTCGAGCGTCGCGCCGATGTTGCGCTGGATGTAGTCGGCCTCGGCGTCCTGCTGGTTCGGCTGCACCTGGAAGCGCTGCACGACGGCCGGGTAGATGCCGCCGACGGCGATCGCGGCCACGATCATGAGCCCGACGCCGATGGCCGGCAGGCGCCAGTTGCCGCGGATCGCGGTGAGGATGAACATCAGCGCGACGAAGATCGCGATGCCGGCCAGGATCGCCTTGGACGGGATGACCGCGTGCACGTCGGTGAACGAGGCGCCGGCGAACTTCTGGTCCCGCTTGGTGTTCATCAGGATCGAGTAGCGGTCCAGCCAGTAGCTCGCCGCGATGAGCAGCATGAGCACGGCGGCGATGATCGACAGCTGGATGCGCGCGGCCCGCGTGGTCCGCGGTGCTCCCCCGCGCTGGCCGCCGACCCGCAGGCCGCCGTAGAGGTACTGCGTAGCCAGCGCGCCGATGCCCGCGAGCACCGTGACGGCCATGAGGAACGACACGACGAACCGCAGGCCGGGCAGCGTGAATAGGTAGAAGCCCAGGTCGATGCCGTACTGCGGGTCCGTCTTGCCGACGGACGAGCCGTGCATCCACAGCTGGATCGTCTGCCACTGCTGCGACGCGGCCGCGCCGGCGAACAGACCGAGCACCGCGGGGCCGACGATCATGACCAGGCGTCGCAGGGGCTCGATGGCCTCGCGGTACTGGTCGAGGTTGGCCTGCTCCTGCGTCGACGGCGCGTACACGGGCCTCGAGCGGTACCCGAAGTTGAGGGCCCAGAACACCGCCCCGGCCATCACCGCGAACCCGAGCACGAACAGGATGGCGCGGGTGCCCCACTCCGTCGCGATCACGTTGGTGAAGCCGAGCTGGCGGTACCAGAGCACCTCGGTCCACACCTGCGCGAGGATCAGGACGAGGACGACGAGGACCCCGAGGACGACCAGCGTCGGGGCGAGCGCACCGCGCCGCCGCGGTCGTGCCGGGCGGGGTCGGGGCGGGCTGGCGAAGGTCACGGCGTGGCAGTCCTCGTCGTCGGCAACAGAGATCACACACAGGCGACGCGGCCGAGGGCTGCGCCGAGCGACGCGCACAGGACGCACACCACTCGCACGCTGAACGTGCCGGTCGAGGCACAGGTTCCCACACGGATGCGACCATGAGCCGGTGACCGAACCCTCCCTGGCCGTCCTCGCCGATTCCGTGCGCGAGATCGAGCACCACGTCGCCGCCGCAGGCTGGGACGCACCTGTGCGCGTGTTCGCCCTCGTGCGCACGCAGGCGATGCTGCTCACCGAGCCGGGCCTCGCCGACCAGCTGGATCCCGCGGTGCTCGCGGCCGCCCGCACCGAGCCGTGGCACCTCACGTCGGTCGAGCAGGAGGAGCTCCCGCAGGCGCCGGACCTCGAGACGCTGCTGGCCGGACTGTCGTGGCCGTCGACGGTCGACGGGATGGCCGTCACGGTCGAGCGGGTCGTCCTGCCGCCCGCCGCGGAGGAGGCCATGCCGCACGACACCGACGCGGCCCTGGACTACCTGCTGAACCACCCGGAGCGGCAGGACGTCCGCCTCGTCGTCGGCGCGCTGCGCGGCGGTCCGGCCTGGTGCGCCGTGCGCTCGCGCGCGAACGACGACGACGACCAGGTGGCCCAGGGCCCGGACCTGGTGCCCGGGCTCGTCGCCGCCGTGCGGTCGACCCTCGACTGACTACTTGGTGCAGGTCGGCAGGTCGTCGGCGGTCCCCGCCCCGATCGCCGTGATGGCCTCGCGGGCCTCGTGCAGCGTCGAGATCTTCACCACGCGCAGCCCGTCGGGCACGTGGCCGACGACCTCGTCGCAGTTCGAGTCCGGCGCCAGGAACCACGTCGCGCCGTCGCGCTTGGCCCCGGCGAGCTTCTGCCGGATCCCGCCGATCGCGCCGACCTCGCCCGTGACGTCGATCGTGCCGGTCCCCGCGATGTCCTTGCCCGCCGCCTCGTCCTCGGGCGTCATCTTGTCGATGATGCCCAGCGCGAACATGGTCCCGGCGCTCGGGCCGCCGATGTCGTCGATGCTGATGGTCACGTCCACCGGCAGGTCGAACGTCGGGTCGATGTACACGCCGATCTGCGCGTGGCCGTCGTCCTTGGTGCCGGTGACGATGGGCACGTCGACGGCCTGCCCGTGCCGGCGCACGGTGAGCGTCACGGTCGACCCCGGCTCGACGGTCCCCAGCTGCTCGATCAGACCCTGGTAGTCGGGGACGGCGACCCCGTCGAGCGCGACGATGACGTCGCCCTCCTCGACCTTGCTCTCGGCGTCGGAGCCCTCGACCGTGCCGGCGACGACGAGCGTGGCCGGCACCTCGTACCCGAGCTCGGAGAGGGCGGCGACGGTGGCGTTCTCCTGCGAGGACACCATCTCGGCCGTGTTCGACTCGTTGATCTGGTCCTGCGTCTGGTCCGGCGGGTAGAGCAGCTCGACCGGCTTCACGACGACGTACTTCGAGAACCAGCCCTGCAGCACGCCGACGACGCTGGACGGGAAGCCGGGGCCGCCCGTGCCCGACACGGTGGTCAGGCGCAGCTCGCCGGTCGAGTCGTACGTCTCGGCGCCGGAGATCTGGATGAGCGGCGTGCCGTCGTGCTCGCCCAGCACGTCGCGCGTCGGGCCCGGGCTGTTGACGGCGTACGGCACCGGCATGATCACCAGCGCGGCGAGCAGCAGGGCCGTGACCAGCATGCCGACCGACAGCATGATCGACCGGGGGCTGACGCGCTCGCGCTCGAACTCCGGCTCGGGCTCGCCGAGGGCGTCGTCGAACGGGGAGGGGGAGGACTCGTCCAGCACCGGCACATCATCCCCTGTCGCGCTCACGGTCGCCGACGCGCCCGCGCCTGACGCCACACCGCGGCGGTGCCGATGAGCGCCACCGCGG
>NZ_JBFULZ010000298.1:0-3086 GCF_054049635.1 Cellulomonas sp. P5_C6
GGTCAGGGCGCGCAGCGTGGGCGCCTCGGGCCGGGCCAGCAGGCCGGCGCCGAGCCCGACCGCGGAGACGAGCGCACCGCCCACGGCCGCGCGGGCCAGGCCGGCGTCGGACACCCCGTCCAGCACGGCCACCAGCACCGTGACCAGCGTGTACGTGCCCACCCCGGCGCCGTAGGCCGACCAGGTGACCAGGCCCGAGCGGCGCGCGGACGCGTAGCAGACGAAGACCGCGAGGATCGTCACGCCCAGCGGCACCAGCGACACGGTGACCGCGCCGACCTGAGCCGGGACGCCGTGCCCGAGCAGCCACAGCGACGACCCCACGCCGACCGACCGGAACCAGCCGACGCCGCTGTTCGACGGGTCCGCGGAGGTCGCGACGTACGCGGCGACGGCGGGCAGCGCGAGGACCAGGATCGAGAGCACCGCGGCCTGCAGCGCGGACAGCACGCCGGCGACCCACCGGGGGGCGCCGTCGAGCGCGGACGTGAAGAACGCGGGTGCCGCGTCGTCGGCCGGCGCACGGCGTCGTCGGCGGTCGAGGACGGGCGTGCCGCCTGTGCGGGGACCGGTGGAGCTCACCGTGCCATGGTCGCCGCCGCATCCACCCGTCCGGCGTACCCGGCCCGGCGCGTCGGCGCCGGGTACGCGAAAGGCGCCGGMCCCTCGGGGTCGGCACCTCTCGGACGAGCTAGGAGAGCAGCTCTCGCGCGAGCGCGGCCGTCTCGGACGGCGTCTTGCCGACCTTGACACCCGCGGCCTCGAGGGCCTCCTTCTTGGCCTGGGCGGTGCCCGAGGAGCCGGAGACGATGGCGCCGGCGTGGCCCATGGTCTTGCCCTCGGGGGCCGTGAAGCCGGCGACGTAGCCGACGACGGGCTTGGTGACGTGCTCGGCGATGTAGGCCGCCGCGCGCTCCTCGGCGTCGCCGCCGATCTCACCGATCATCACGATGACCTCGGTCTCCGGGTCCGCCTCGAACGCCGCGAGGGCGTCGATGTGCGTGGTGCCGATGATCGGGTCGCCGCCGATGCCGATGGCCGTCGAGAACCCGAAGTCCCGCAGCTCGTACATCATCTGGTAGGTCAGCGTGCCCGACTTCGAGACCAGGCCGACGCGGCCCGGGCCCGAGATGTCCGCCGGGATGATGCCGACGTTCGACTTCCCGGGGCTGATCAGGCCGGGGCAGTTGGGGCCGATGAGCCGCACGCCCTTGTCCAGCGCGAGCGCGAAGAACTCGGCGGTGTCGGCCACCGGGACGCCCTCGGTGATGATGACGACCAGCGGGATGCCCGCCTCGATCGCCTCGACGACCGCGGCCTTGGTGTGGGCCGGCGGCACGAAGATCACGGAGACGTCGGCGCCGGTCTCGTCCATCGCCTCGGCGACGGAGCCGAAGACGGGGACCTCGGTCACTGTGTCACCCGAGCTGAACGCGACGCTCGTACCTGCTTTTCGCGGGTTCACGCCGCCGACGACGGCCGTGCCGGACGCGAGCATGCGGGACGTGTGCTTCTGGCCCTCGGAGCCCGTCATGYCCTGGACGATGACCTTGGATGCCTCGGTCAGGAAGATCGCCATGGTGGTGTCTGCTTCTCTCTACGTCAGGGGTTCAGGCGGCGGCGTGGGCGAGCTCGGCCGCCTTGTCGGCGCCGCCGTCCATCGTGTCCGCGATCGTGACCAGCGGGTGACCGGCGTCGGCGAGGATCCGGCGACCCTCGAGCACGTTGTTGCCGTCCAGGCGCACGACCAGCGGCTTGGAGGCCTCGTCGCCGAGGATCTCGAGGGCCGCGACGATGCCATTGGCGACGGCGTCGCACGCCGTGATGCCGCCGAACACGTTGACGAACACSGACTTGACCTGCGGGTCCGTGAGGATGATGTCCAGGCCGGCGGCCATGACCTCGGCGCTCGCGCCGCCGCCGATGTCGAGGAAGTTGGCTGGCTTCACGCCGCCGTGGGCCTCACCGGCGTACGCGACGACGTCGAGCGTGCTCATGACGAGCCCCGCGCCGTTGCCGATGATGCCGACCTCGCCGTCGAGCTTGACGTAGTTGAGGTCCTTCTCCTTGGCGCGCGCCTCGAGCGGGTCGGCCGCGGCCGCGTCCTCGAGCTCGGCGTGCTCCGGGTGCCGGAAGCCGGCGTTCTCGTCCAGCGTGACCTTGCCGTCGAGCGCGACGATGTCGCCGTCCTCGGTCAGCACCAGCGGGTTGACCTCGACCAGCGTGGCGTCCTCGTTCTGGTAGACCGCCCACAGCGTCTGCAGCACGGCGGCGACCTTGGGTGCCAGCTCGGCGCTGAACCCGGCTGCGGCGACGATCTCGTCGGCCTTCTCCTGGTCGATGCCGGTGCGCGGGTCGACGGCGACCTTCGCGAGGGCGTCGGGACGCTCCACCGCGAGCTGCTCGATCTCCATGCCGCCCTCGACGGAGCACATCGCCAGGTAGCGACGCTCCGCGCGGTCGAGCAGGAGGGAGAAGTAGAACTCCGTCGCGATCTTCGCGCCCTGCGCGATCATCACGCGGTGGACCGTGTGGCCCTTGATGTCCATGCCGAGGATCTCGGAGGCCTTCTCGGCCGCGTCGTCCGCGCTGCGGGCGAGCTTGACGCCGCCCGCCTTGCCGCGGCCGCCGACCTTGACCTGGGCCTTCACGACGACGACGCCGTCCTGGCCACCGAGCAGCTGCTCCGCGCCGGCGCGGGCCTCCTCGGGAGTCGTGGCGACGACGCCGCCCAGGACGGGCACGCCGTGCTTCTCGAAGATGTCACGCGCCTGGTACTCGAACAGGTCCACCTGGTCTGGGTCCTCTCATCACCGGCGTTCGACGGCCTCTGTGCGGCCGAAACGCCCCGGTCGATGGTAGCGGCCGGGCGGAGATCTCTTCACATCGAGAGATGTGGCGTACGCGACCCTTCCTCGCCCCGACCCCTCCCCCTGAAGCGTTCCGGTCCGCTACCTTCCCCGCATGGACCCGGTGCCGCACGTCGCCGCAGCTGTCGACCCGTCCCGCCACCCCGCCCGTCGGCCGCGGTGAGCGCCCCCTCGGACACCGCGCCCACGGCGTCGGTCGCGCGCCTCGCCGTGCTG
>NZ_JBFULZ010000299.1:0-3081 GCF_054049635.1 Cellulomonas sp. P5_C6
ACTTCACCACCTCATTCAATGATTGCTACGCGTCCACTGTGCGGTTCCCGAGAGACGAACGGGAACCCGTTTGACAACTCGACAACGTTACGGCGGTCATAGCGAAGGGGAAACGCCCGGTCCCATTCCGAACCCGGAAGCTAAGCCCTTCAGCGCCGATGGTACTGCACTCGCCAGGGTGTGGGAGAGTAGGACGCCGCCGGACATCATTCAGGAGAAGCCACCCCTACGGGGGTGGCTTCTTCTGTTTCCACAGAAGAACATTTGCGCGCAGCGTCGGGCGTATTGATCAGCAGGTTTCACCGCAGTGTCGTCCCCGCTCCGCCTAATCGGCGCGGCCCCACGGCCGCCGTTCGGCGTCCGGAGCAGGGGATGAGACGATGGGGCGGTCGATCGCGACGAGGAGAACACAGATGAACAGCGAGAATCGTGCCGGGGGCACACCTGACGACCGTGGTCGGTCGGGTGGAGCGAACCGCGGTCGACCCGAGGGCTCTGGCAGCTCAGCGCGCGGCCCGCGTGACTCGCAGGGTCGGGGCGGCTCCGGCGGCTCGTCCGGTCGCGACGGCGGTTCCCGACCGGGAGACCGGCCGCGCTCCGACGGTTCTCGTGACTCGCGTGGCGCTCGACCGGCCTACGGGGCGAGCAACGACCGCGGTTATGGCCAGCAGTCCGGTGGGCGCACCGGTGACTCGCGCGGCGGACGGCCGGCGTCGGGTGACCGTTCGTACGGCAACCGGCCGAGCGGCGACCGTCCCTCGTACGGTGACCGTCCCGGTGGCGGCGACCGGGGCCGTGCTGGCGACCGTCCTTCGTACGGCGACCGTTCCGGCGGCGACCGGTCTTCGTACGGGAGCCGGCCCACTGGTGACCGTCCTTCTTACGGGAACCGTCCCGGTGGTGACCGTCCCTCGTACGGGAACCGTCCGAGTGGTGACCGTCCCTCGTACGGCGATCGTCCCGGTGGTGGCGACCGGAGCCGTGGTGGCGACCGTCCTTCTTACGGCGACCGTCCCGGTGGTGACCGTCCTTCTTACGGGAACCGTCCCGGTGGTGACCGTCCTTCTTACGGGAACCGTCCCGGTGGTGACCGTCCCTCGTACGGGAGCCGTCCCAGTGGTGACCGTCCGTCTTACGGCGACCGTTCCGGCTCGGGTGATCGCAACCGAGGTGGCGACCGTCCCTCGTACGGCGATCGTCCCGGTGGCGACCGGTCCTACGGGAACCGTCCCGGTGGTGACCGTCCCTCGTACGGCAGCCGGCCGAATGGCGACCGTCCGTCCTACGGCGACCGCCCCGCCGGTGGCGACCGCAGCCGTGGAAGCGACCGCCCCTCGTACGGCGACCGTCCTGCTGGCGGCGACCGCAGCCGAGGTGGTGACCGTTCGTCCTACGGGAACCGTCCCGGCGGTGACCGTCCGTCCTACGGGAACCGACCCGGTGGCGACCGCCCTTCGTACGGTGACCGTCCCGGTGGCGGCGACCGCAGCGGTGGTGGCGACCGCCCCTCCTACGGTGACCGTCCCGGCGGCGACCGGCCCTCGTACGGCAACCGTCCCGGCGGCGACCGACCCTCCTACGGCGACCGCTCCGGCGGTGGCGACCGCAGCCGTGGTGGCGACCGCCCGAGCTACGGCGACCGGCCTTCCGGTGAGCGCACGTCGTACGGCAGCCGTCCGTCCGGTGACCGACAGACCGGCAACCGTCCCGGCTACGGTGACCGTCCCGCCTCCGGGGACCGGTCCGGTGGCGGGCGTCCCACGGGTGCCCGACCGTACGGCGACCGTTCCGGTGGCGGGCGTCCGACCGGCGATCGTCCCGGCGACGAGCGCCGTCCGTACGGCGACAGGTCCGCGAGCGACCGGCCTTCCTCCGGTGGCCAGCGGCCGGCGTACGGCGACCGTGGTGCGCGCCCCGCGTCGGCCGAGCGTCCCGAGCGTTCCGGTTCCGGGCGTCCCCCTGCGGGCGGCAGCCGGTCGGACCGCCCGGCCACGGGTGATCGTCGGCCCCCTGCCGGTCGCTCGGGCTACGAAGGTGCCCGGAGCTCGTCCGGGCCGGACCGGCGGGAGAGCGACGACCGTCGCCTCACGCGTCCGCCGCAGGAGGAGCGCGTCGTGGCCCCCGAGATCCCGGACGAGGTCGTCTTCAGCGATCTCGACCGCGCGGTCCGCGGTCGCCTGCGCACGCTGAGCAAGGACAACGCCGAGGGCGTCGGGCGCCACCTCGTCATGGTGGGCATGCTCCTCGACACGCAGCCCGAGCTGGCGTACGAGCACGCTCAGGCGGCAGTTCGTCGTGCGGGTCGTGTCGACGTCGTCCGCGAGGCCGCCGGCCTGGCCGCCTACCGCACCGAGCGGTACGCCGAGGCGTTGCGCGAGCTCCGCACGGTGCGCCGGCTGAACGGCTCGTCGGAGCACCTCGCGATCATGGCGGACTGCGAGCGTGGCCTCGGCCGGCCCGAGCGAGCGCTCGCGCTGGCTCAGGAGCCCGAGGCGGAGACCCTCGACGCCGAGGCCAAGATCGAGCTCGCGATCGTCGTCAGCGGCGCCCGGCTCGACCTCGGCCAGGCCGAGGCTGCGGTCGCGGCTCTCGCGACGGCGGACGTCCGGGCGGCCACGGGGCTCGTCGCGGTGCGCGTGGCGCAGGCGCGGGCAACCGCGCTCGAGGCGGCGGGCCGTGCCGACGAGGCAGCGGCCGAGCTGGCGCCGTACACGCAGGACCAGCTCGACGAGGCCGCCGGAAACGTCGAGGTGGAGGACGACGTCGTCGCGTTCGACCTCAGCGAGTTCGACGAGGACGGCGAGTACGACGAGGACGAGTCGGACGACGACGCGCCCGTGGACTCCGCGGCGGCAGAGCTGGACGACGAGGACGAGTCGGATGACGACGCGCCTGTGGACTCCGCCGCGGCGGAGCTCGACGACGAGGACGACGAGCACCACGCGCCCCAGGACTCGGCTGCGGCCGAGGTCGACGGCGATGCGCCGGCCGACTCGGTCGAGCTGGAGTCGGACGCCGGCACGGCGGATGACGAGGTGCGGGAGGACTCGCTCGAGGTCTCGTCGAAGGACGACACCGACG
>NZ_JBFULZ010000300.1:0-3016 GCF_054049635.1 Cellulomonas sp. P5_C6
CCGTGTCCTCGACCTCGATGCCGTGCACGCTGGCCACCGCGAGCGCGAACGCCGCCGATGCCCCGAAGAACGTCGCGACGTCGCTGGCCGTGAGCACCAGCGCGACGCCGGTGCCGACCGCCGGTGCCGCCGCCGTCGCACCGACCGCGCCGCCGGTGCCCTGCACGACCAGCAGGTACTCCTTCTCCAGCAGGCGGATCAGCTGCTCGGGCGTCGCCTCGGGGTTCCGCTTCCGCAGCGAGGCGACGTGCGCGTGGATGGTGGTCGACGGGATGCTGACGGACTTGGCCAGCGCGGCCTCGACGAGGGCCGGCATCAGCGCTCCCCGGTGACCGTCAGCTGGACGGTCGCGCCGGCGTCGAGCGTGCGCCCGACGGTGCAGTGCGAGTCGACGGCCCGGTGGATGATCGTGATGAGGCGCTCGCGGGCCTCGGGGTCGAGGCTGCTCAGGTCGACCACCATCTCCTCGGCGATCGCGGGGTAGCGGTCCTCGGCGTCGTCGCTCTCGCCCGAGACCTTGATGGTCACGTCGACGTCGTCGCCCAGCCGGTGGCTCAGCTTGGCGTCCGCGGCGAGCCCGCTGCACCCGGCCAGCGCGATCTTCAGCAGCTCGCCCGGGCTGAACACGTTCTCGACGCCGACGCTGCCGATCAGCACCTCGGCCCCGCGCGAGTTACGGCCCGTGTACAGGCGCTTGCCGGTGCGCTCCACCCACAGCTGGGTGTCGCCCGCGTTCACCGTGATGTCGGGCGCTGGCTTCTGCTCCGTCGTCATCCAGCGATCCTGCCACGGGGCCCGGACACGCACAGGGCGAGCGGCGCGCCGTTCGCCAGCCGCGAATCCCGCGGTCCTGTTGGATTCTGCGCCTCTAGACGACGGTCACCCTGGTCACTGAGATGTGGGAACCCGTGAGCGCACCGTCCTTGCTGAGCGCAGCGGCCAGCGCCACGTGCACCGCGGTGCGGGCGTCCAGCCGGACCATGCCCGTCGGGACGTCCTGGTTGACGCCCATCACGGGACCGATCTGGTCGATGAGGACGTCCGCGTCCGTCACGGTCACCATGCCGGTGATCGTGAACGAGAAGCTCTCGGTCGTGCTCATCCCTCTTCATCGGCCTGCGGGAAGCACGGCTGGAGAGAGCGTCCGGGTGACCACGCCCGGTGGTCTTTGCTTCTCGGCTGCGCCCGCAACCGCTCGGGTAGGCTTCCGACGTCCGCAGGCGCTCCCGAGGGGGCGTGCGGTACTCGCGGGGACTGTCGCGTGTGCGGGGTCCTTCGCGCCTGTAGCTCAGGGGATAGAGCACCGCTCTCCTAAAGCGGGTGTCGGCAGTTCGAATCTGCCCAGGCGCACAGTGTGTTGTTGCAGGTCAGCGCGATCTTGGGTGCGACCGATGTGGTGGCTGCGACCGCAATGTCCGGTTCGTGGTCAGCATGTGGTCAGYACCATCTGCCGTCACGCACGGCACCCGTGGGGCCGGAACTAGACGGGGTGCGGCTTCGCCGAGCCTCCAGCTCCCCGTGACGAGATCTAGCTACGGTTGCGGCGCGTTACGCAGACCCGAACCGGAGAGGTATGGCATGTCGTTGTGGGTACCAGTCGTCGCGGCGCTCGGGGCGGCTTTGCTGACCACGCTCGGTGCGCTCGCGCTCGAGGCACAGCGGCAGCGCGCGGCCGCTCGAGGTGCATCCKTACAACGTCGGCAGACCGCATACATCGGGCTCGTCCAGGCCGCGCACCGGACTCTGACTCTTGGGCAGGTCCTTCGTAGCGTTCTTAAGGTGCAGTCCGGTCTGGATGACTCGATCTCGGTCCTGATCCGGCTGCGCAAGCCGGTCAATCCGTTCGACCTCGCCTGGCGTCTGGCGGACGAGCTGACGCCACTGCTGAACGCTCAGGCCGGAGTTCTGGCCTGCGGCTCTCCGCGAGCGGCGTCAGCGGCAAAGGACGTCGTCACCAGCGCTTCTGAGTACCTGCAGGCCGCGACGTTCATGACTAACAAGCAGCGCGCACTCATGGGTGTCATTCCGTGGAAACCATCAGAAGAGCAGGACAAGGTCTTCGGCGATCATCTTGCTAGAGCTGGTGACGCGATCCAGGTCTTCATTACCGTCATGCGAGCAGAACTCGGTGAGGATGCCTTGCCGGTCGGTTTGGTCGAAACGCGGTCGGACTGAACGAACGACTGTGACGGCGCAACACGGCTGGGGCAGTGACCTATCGGTCAGTGGTTCCGGCGTGGCGACCAGGGCTAGCTCTTCGCCCAGTGCTCGTTCAGCAGGGCGACAGCTTCGTCTTTCGTGATCATCTTGAGCTCGTCCTCGCTCAATCCGAGTTCTCGCTTGAGGGCGAGGACCAGACCGAGAGGCAGAGCGTTCTCTGGCGCCGCCGCCGCAGGGGAACGATCGGGGCGTTGCCTGTCTTTCGCGCACGCCCAGAACTCGTCTTCGGTGACATCCAGCTGGTCTCTGAGGATGTGGTCCCAGAGGCTCACGCCGTAGACGGTGGCGTCGACGGGTCGTGAGATCCGGGTCCGCAGGACCCGACCGTCTGGCAGGGCGAGTTCGTAGGTCGCGTGGTGGCCGGTTACCTTTCCACGGGCGCTACGCACCGACTCCCAGCCTTCGACCTCGCAGAACCGCTCGTGGTCGTCGCGTGTGCCGACTCGCCGGCCGGCGCTCACCGAACTAAAGCGTCGTTCTGGCGGGACGCGTCCGCCAGGAGCCATTCACGCAGGGCATCGTCGTCGGATAGCGCGACGAGTTGAACGAACTGCCAGTTGGCGGCGTGGTTGGGGACGGTCGAGAGGTGGTCGTTGAAGTCCTCGGCGTACTCGCGCACGGCGACGAGTAGGTCGTCGAGTGCCTCCTCAATCGTGTTCCCGGATGCGGAGATGGGCCGACCTACAAGGAACGCGGACCAACCGCCGGCCTCTGCCACGAGGTGCGCGTCCGCCTCGACAAGCTGCGCGAGGGCAGACCGGAGCCGCTCGCCGTCGACGACCGCGAAGTGGACGCG
>NZ_JBFULZ010000301.1:0-3009 GCF_054049635.1 Cellulomonas sp. P5_C6
GCCGGCGGGCCGCGGCCTCGGCCCTGGCCGCGGAGTCGGCGGCCGCCGACGCCCGCGGCGACCGGCTGTCGTCGGCTAGCCAGTCGGAGCCGAGGATCGACCTCGCCCTCCTGCTCGCCCGGCAGGCMGTCGAGATGTCCCCCCGACMGTCGCTGCAGGGCAACCTCCTCGACGTCCTCGCCCGGCGCGACGTCATCACCTCGGCGAGCGCCGGCGTCTTCATCCCGATGCGGTTCGACGACTCGGCCGTCAGCCCCGACGGCACGCGGGCGATCCTCGACGGGCAGCCGAGCGACGGCCAGGGTGACGCCGGCCCGTACCTCGTCGACACGCGCACCGGGCGCGTGATCACCAGCATGGGCCTCGGGCCGCCCGTCGCCGACTGGTGGCACACGCCGTGGGTCTCGGGCTTCGTCGACGACGGCCGGACCATCGTCGTCATGCGCGACACCGCCGACGGGTCGGGCCGCGAGCTCGTCCGGATCGATGCGACGAGCGGCGCCGCCGCACCCGCCGAGCCCGTCGCGGGGTCGTTCACGGGTGACTTCTTCCGGCAGGACCGGCTGTCGATCAGCCCGGACGGCCAGACGCTCGCCTCGATGGCCGACCGCACGCTGCGGGTGTGGGCTCGCAGCGGCGGCGCGTGGCTGGGGCCCCGCCTGCTCCCCCTGCCCGAGCTCCCGGCGTCGCGGTCGGACCAGGAGGCGCCCGACTCCATCCGGTTCAGCGCCGACGGTGACCGGGTGGTCATCGTCATGGAGTACCTGGGGCGCGCGGACGCCAACCCGCCGCAGCTCGCCGTCGCCGTCGACCTGTCCACCGGCGTCTGGTCGGGGCCGTACCTCACGGCCGGCGACGTCGCACTCTCCCCGGACGGGGCGACCCTCGCGGTCGCCTCGCAGCTGGGCACCGTGACGCTCCACGACCTGGTGACCGGCGGCTCGACGAGCGTCCCAGGCCTGTCGGTGCCGACGGCCGTGGCGTTCTCCGCCGACGGCGACCGGCTCGCCGTCGGCTACCGGGACGGCTCCGTCGAGGTCTACGAGACCGGCAGCATGCACCTGGCGCTGCGCGTCCCCGCGACGAGCGTCATGGTGCGGCTCGTGGCCCTGCCGGCAGGCGGGGACACCGTCGTCGCGGTCGACGAGAACTCGCGCACCACCACCTTCTCCCTGCACGGCGCGAGCAGCATCGCCGCCGCGGTGGCCACCGGGGCGGTCGACCAGGTGTCCGCCGGGCCGCCCGGCACCGTCGTGGCGGCCGGCTTCTACGACGGCAGGGTGACCGTGTTCGACCAGTCCTCGCTGCGTCCCCTGCGGGACCTCTGGCTGGGTCCGTACCCGGACCCGGACGGCACGTACAACCCGCCGCTGCACCGACGCGTCTCGGCGCTCGCGGTCACGCCGGACGGCACGGCGGTCGTCGCCGCCGACCGCACGGGTCACCTGCGGATGTGGTCCGTGGCGGACGGGAGCCTCCTGTGGTCGCGGGACGACGTGCACGCGTCCTGGCTGGCGGTCTCCCCGGACGGCCGGTACCTCGCCACCTCGGAGTTCACGCAGGACATGGCCGACCCGCCGGTGCCGGAGGGGGTGCACCCCGACGGGTTCCCGATCACGACCACGGTGCGGGTGTGGGACCTGTCGGACACCTCGGCGCCGGTGCTCACCGACTCGCTGGCCGATCTGGACGACCCGGACTGGGGCATGCCCAAGCCGCGGGCGATCGCGTTCTCGCCCGACTCCACGATGCTCGCGGCGACGTGGTTCGGCGGCCGGGCGCCGCTCATCGTCTACGACGTGCGGGCGGGCAAGCGGGTCGTCACGGAGACCCCCGGACCCGACAACCCGAACGTCACCGCCCTGACCTTCACGCCCGACAGCGACCGCCTGCTGCTCTGGAGGTCGACCGGCGAGATCCTCTCGCGCGACCTCGCCACCGGCAGGACCACGCGTGTCGCCAGCGGCGGCCGGACCGAGTACGCGACCTTGCGGTACAGCGCGGACGGTCGGCTCCTCCTCGGCCTGGACGGCTACGACGAGGTCCGGCTCTCGATCTGGGACGCGACGACGTTCAGCCCGCTCGGGACCACCGGGGACATCCCCGCGACCGACGGTGACGCGTCCCTCGCGCCGACCTCCGACGGTCTCGTGTTCGTCGGCACCGGGACCGGCGTCGAGCGCCTGGACCTGGACGTCCAGCACTGGAAGGACGCCGCGTGCACGCTGGCGGGCCGGTCGCTGACCAGGCAGGAGTGGGCGGCCTACCTCCCGGGGACGCCGTACCGCCCGGCGTGCGCGTGACCCGATACCGCGGCGATACCGCCGTGRTGGGCACTGCGTGACCGACCCCTCGGACGGTGGAGGTGCAGCTCCCACCCGGGGAGCACGTACCTGGAGGTCATCATGATCACCGCCGTCCCCACCCTCACCCCGACCACCCGCCCCGGGTTCTCGCGCGGCGCGCTCGCCCTCACGCTCGTCGTCCTGGCCCTGGCGGTCGTCACGGTCACCGCGGTGTTCGTGTGGCTGCACCCGCTGGGGATCGGCGCGCCGGCGCAGGCCCCGGCGCCGGCACCCGCACCGGCCCCCGCCTTCCGGCACGGTGGCTCCGTGTACGACCAGCAGGTCCCCCGCGCCGTCGGCTGGTCCGACACCTACGGACCGGGAAGCGCGATCTACGACGAGCAGGTGCCGGGAGCGGCCCGCAGCTCCTCGACCCCCGAGCGGCCGCAGGCGTACGCGTCGTTCCCCGTCGTGATCCGCTGACCCGGCGGGTTCAGCCGCCCGTCGTCGACAGGCGCAGGAGCTCCGCCGCCGCACCCTGAGGTCGCTGGTTCGGGTGCCAGATGGCCCGCAGGGTGCGCGGCATGCTCAGGCCCGACACGGGCACGTGGACGAGCCGCCCCGCACGCAGGTCGTCGGCGACGGCAAGGGCGGACAGCACCGTCGCCGCACCGGTGGCGCGTGCGGCGTCGCGGACCGCGGCGTTGCTGCCCAGGGTCTGCAG
>NZ_JBFULZ010000302.1:0-3005 GCF_054049635.1 Cellulomonas sp. P5_C6
TGTACTGACCCGGAGCGTTGTTGACGCGGTCGATGGGGCGTTGGCCGCCGATGCCGAGGTGGGGTCGTTCCAGGTTGTAGTGCTCGAGCCAGGTCGGCAAGAGCGCGGCGCGTTCGGCGTTGCTGGTGAACACCTGGGAGTAGGCCCACTCGGCGGCCAGGGTCCGGTTCAGGCGCTCCACCTTGCCGTTCGTCCACGGGCAGTGCGGCTTGATGAACTTCAGGGTGATCGCCAGGTCGGCGGCGGCCTGGTGGAACACCTTCGCCAGGCGGTAGTTCTTCGCGTTGTCGCTGATCACCCGCTCGACCGTGATCCCGTAGGCCGCGTAGAACGCGGCCGCCCGGGTCAGGAAGGCGGCGCAGGTCGTGCCCTTCTCGTCGTCGTGGATCTCGGCGTAGGCCAGCCGGGAGTGGTCGTCGATCGCGGTGTGCACGTAGTCGTAGCCGACCACCGCGTGCCCGGTGACGTGCGAGGCGCGCGACTGGGCCGGGTCAGCGCGCCACCCACCGCCGGCCGGGATGCGGCCGAGCTTCTTGACGTCGATGTGCACCAACGAGCCCGGGTAGGGGTGCTCGTAGCGGTGCGCCGAGGCGCGTGACGCCCGGATCAGCTGCCCGGTCAGCGGGTCGCACTCTCGCAACCTCGGCACCCGGTGGCGGGCCAGGATCCGCCCGACMGTCGAGGCCGGCAGGCCCAGCTGGTGACCGATCCAGACCGGGCCGCGTCGGGACAGCATCCGCGCGATCCGCACCCGGGTCTCCACGCACGCCGGCGTGTGGTGCGGGTGGCTGCGCGCGACGCTCGGGCGGTCCACCAGCCCGGGCCGCCCCTCGMGCTGGAACCGGCGCCACCACCGCCACGCCGTGGTCCGCGAGACACCCATCTCCGCGGCCACATGAGCGACCGGGCGACCGGCCGCGATGCGTTGCACCAACACGAACCTGCCGGCAGGCGTCAGCCGGGCATTAGCGTGAGACACGAGAGACCTCCGTTGGTCCAAGTGGTTCCTTCAGCAGTCCCACTCGACCCGGAGGTCTCTCGTCACGTCAACAACGGTCTTGGTCAGTACAACTAGGGCGTCGGCGTCGGGGTCGGTGCCGCGCCGCAGATGATCTTGTTCTGCGGCTTGTAGCGCCACGAGTTCGACTCGGTCTTCTTCAGCTCGCCGTTCAGGTACGTCTTGCGCGTGACCGTCACCGAGAAGCCCGGGTTGCCCGCCGACGACGCCTCGCACGTGGGCGACTGCGAGTAGACGGTCGTCGGTGCGACGACGCCCGAGCGCGGGCTGGTGATCGACTCGACGGTCCAGTACTTGGTCCCCCAGACGCGCACGTACACGCGACCCTCGGAGACCCACGCCTGCACCAGCGCGCCGTACGGCGTGTTGTTCTTCCACCGCATGTCGAGCGTGCCGGTGAAGATCGTCGCCTCGCGACCCTCGGGGTACCGGGCGAACCACTCGCTGTGCGGGCGGTGCTCGATGTCCTCGAAGCCGGCCAGGAACGCGGCGTTGTACGTCGTGGTCGAGATCTGGCTCAGGCCACCGCCCCACGCGTCCGTGTGCTCGCCGCTGACGATGGCGCCGGCCTCGACGAAGCCGTGCGCCGCGTCGATCGGGCCGAGCGCGTCCGTCAGGCTGAACGTCTCGTCGGGGCGGATGAGCGTGCCGCTGATCTTACTGGCGCCGTTGGTGATGTTCACCGTCCGGCGCGGCTCGCTGGTCAGCGGGGTGGAGAACTCCGAGACGATCTCCTTGACGCCGAGGGCCTCGAGCTCCGCGGTCGACTGCGCCGGGTCCGCCTCGACCAGCTCGACGTGGGCCGTCCGGTCGCTCGAGGTGGCCGCGGTGGCGACCGAGGTGGCCAGCGCGGCCGGGTCGAGCGACGTGCCGGGTGTGCCCGGGACGATCACCGGCGCGTCGTTGACGAACTCGAAGTGCGCGTCGGCCGACGCCGTCAGCAGGTCCGGCAGCTGCGCGAGCACGGCGTCCGACAGGCCCTGGCCGTTCATCTGCAGCACCAGGTTGCCGTCGGTCGGCACGTACGCGGCGTTGGCCGCCAGCGTCGGCACGTCCAGCATCGCGATCTGCTCGGAGACCATCACCGACACCGGCGCCGACGTGACCTTCTGCGCCTCGGTCAGCGCGGCGTCCGTCTCGGCCTGCGTGATGTCCGGCTCGACCGTCACGGTCGGCAGCTCGATCGGCCGGGCCGCCACCAGCCAGTCCGCGCTCAGCACGTGCGCCGCGCCGTCCTGGTCCAGGTCCCAGCCGTCGACCGCCGCCGTCGACTGCGCCGTGGCGTCGACGAACACGATCGTGCCGTCCACCGGCGCCAGCGCCAGCGACGTGCCCAGGTCGCTCAGCGCGGCCGCCAGCGCCTTGTCGTCGACCGACGTCACGGGCTCCTGCTCGCCGACGCCGCCGATGTGCTGCCACAGCCGCCTCGGCTCCGCCAGGTTCACGCCCGTCAGCTCGTCGACCGTCGCCTGCGAGTCGAACGACAGGCCCGCCGCGACCGGGTCGATCGTCGCCTGGACGTCGTTGGCGACGACCTCGATCGGCTGCGTCGTGGCGTCCGCCAGCTCCTGGTCGAGCCGAGCGACCGCCTCCTTTGACGTCAGTCCGCCGATGTCCACGCCGGCCACCGTCGCGCCGCGCGGCACCCGGTCAGCCAACCCGTAGGACGCCCCGACGTAGGCCGCGGCGAGCACGACCACGACACCCAGGGCGATGAGCAGCCGACGAGGCCAGCGACGCTTGCCGTCCTCCGCCTCGAACACGTCGAGCGGCGACTCCTTGCGCGCCGACTGCGGCACCGGGCCCGACGGGATCGGACCGTGCGGCGGTGCGGCTGCGGCTGCTCCGGCTGCGGCGGCTCCGGCTGCGGCTGCTCCGGCTGCGGCTGCGCTCGGGGGGACCGGGCCGGACTGGATCCGGGTCGGTGCGGGCGGGGTCGCGGCCGGCGTCGTCGGCGCGGCTGCGGCGGCTGCCGTGGGGGGCAGGG
>NZ_JBFULZ010000303.1:0-2903 GCF_054049635.1 Cellulomonas sp. P5_C6
GGCGAACAGCTCACGGCCCGCATCGGTCAGCCCGACGAGCACGGTGCGCCGGTCGCGGGGATCGGCGCCGCGCTCGACGAGCCCGCGCTCGACGAGCCGGTCGAACACCTTGGTCGCGGCGCCGCTGCTGAACAGCAGCGCGTCGGCGACCTCACCCATCCGCAGGCACGTCCCTCCGGCCAGCGACAGACGCAGCAGGGCGTCGTACTGAGGAACGGACAGGTCGAACTCGGCCTTGAGCTCCGTCTGGAACTGCTTCATCAGCCGGTCGTGCGCGGCCACCAGGTCACGCCAGACCGCGATCCGGCTCTCCCGCTCCGCGTCCACTCGCCCCTCCTCCACGGTCGTCGTCATCGTCAGCGCTGCGGAAGCCGCTCCGGCCCGAACTGCTCGGTGAACTCCCGCACGTCGAGGACAGTACGACCCAGGCGGCCGGCCACCTTGTTGTAGCGGCCACCGATCTCGAGGTCCGCCGAACGGCGGATGTCGCCGACGTACCGCGGCTGCCACCCGGTCAGCTCCAGCAGGGGCTGCACCCGGTGGGCCGTGGCCACCGAGTCGGCGAGGTAGGGCAGGACCGCGCAGGGCTGCTGGTCGGCGGCCGCGCCGAGCACCGCTGTCGCCACGTTCGAGAACGCCTTGACGTGTCCGACCCCTGCCCGCAGCAGCGTGGCGACGAACTGGCCCGCGGACCCGTCGACCGGCGTGCGGAAGACGATCCCGGCCGGGGTGACGTCGAGCGGGTTGGACACGTCGAGCAGCACCTTGCCGACGAGCCGGTCGCCGATGCGCGAGAGGACCTCCCGCTGCGGCGCGTCCCAGAGCGTGGTCAGAGCGACGACGTCCGAGCTGTCGACCGCCGCCTCCAGGCTCTCGGCGAGCTTGATCGCCGCATCCGGCACGACGGTGGTGATCGTCCGGGCGGCCTGCTCGGCCTTCTGCGGGCGGTAGTGGAAGAGGGTCACCTCGACGCCGTGGGCGGCGAAGAGCTGCGCGATCGCGGTGCCGTGACGGCCCGGGCCGATCAGGGAGAGGGTGGTCACGGTCAGGCCTCCGGGAGGTGCGGGTTGTCGGACAGGTCGAGGACGGTCTTGCCGACGGCGTGCCGGGCGTCGAGGCGGCGGTGCACCTCGACGATCTCCTTGAGAGGCATCGTCTGCACCGGCATCCGGAGCGTGCCGTCGGCCGCGTCGGCGAGCAGCCGGGCCAGGCGGCCCTGGGACCRCTGCACCTGGATCAGCGGGATCCGGTGGCTCTGCGTGGTCGCAGGCACGATGGTGACGGCCTTGCCGCCCGCCGTCCGCACGGCGCTGCCGATCTCGCCGGCCTGCGCACTGCCCGCGAGGTCGATCGAGGCGGCGAAGCCGACCGGGTGCTCGGCGGCCAGCCGGGCGGCCAGGTCGGGACCGTAGGCGACCGGCCGTGCACCGAGGCTCGTGAGGTAGTCGGCGCGCGCGGCGCTCGAGGTGGCGACCACCAGGTTCCCCGCCGCCACGAGCAGCTGCACCAGGATCGTGCCGACCCCGCCCGAGCCGCCGTGGACGACGACAGGCGCATCCGCGGGCAGGGCCAGCGCATCGAGCACCGTCAGCGCCGTCTGGCCGACCGCGCCCACCGCACCCGCGAGCTCCCACGACAGGTCCGCCGGCTTGYGCACCACGCGGTCGGGCGTCGTGGTGACCAGATCCGCGTCCGCGCCGGGCGTGCCGAATCCGACGACCTCGTCACCGACCGTGACACCCGAGACGCCCGCGCCGAGCTCGACGACCACACCCGCGAACTCGGTGCCCGGCACGAACGGCACTCCCCCACCGAACGCCCCCGAGCGGATCGTCGCGTCGACGGGGTTCACGCCTCCGACCCGGACGGCGACCCGGATGGTCCCCGGCGCCAGTGGGCCGACGGGCAGATCCTCGACCCCCAGCACGTCAGGCGGTCCGAACCTGCGGGCGACCGCCGCACGGTAGGTCAGAGCTGTGGTCACGCACGAACACTCCCTCTCGGCGAAGTATCTTCTCTTACAGATACTGTAGAACGAAGTATTGCACGCGGACGACACTCGTCCGACCTCGCCTTCTGAACTGCGGGAACATCGACCCTTGCGCCCGCGACACGGCTCACGAACTACCTGACACCACCGGGCACTCGGGTAGAGGCTGGCCTCGTGATCACCCGATGACAGCGCCCCAGGAACCGTCGACCCGCGCCCGCCGCCGCTGGTCCGACCGCGTGCCGATCGTCGGGGCCCTGCGCGCGTACGACCGGCGCTGGCTGCGGACGGACATCGCCGCGGGGGTCGCGGTCGCCGCGCTGATCGTCCCGAAGAACCTGGGCTACGCCGGGATCGCGGGGATCCCGCTGCAGAACGGCCTCTACGCCGCGGCCGCGGGGGCGATCCTCTACGCGATCTTCGGCACCAGCCGCCAGATCTCCACGGGCCCGAGCTCCGGGCTGGCCGCCGTCGCTGCGAGCGCCGTGGTCGCGGCCGGGCTGGTCGGGGACCAGGTCGCGTCGTTCGTCGCCGGGATCACGCTCGTCTCGGGCCTGATCTTCGTGCTGCTGGCCGTGCTCAAGATGGGCTGGATCGYGCAGTTCCTGTCCCGGGCCGTGGTGACGGGCTTCCTGTTCGGGGCGGCGATCGACGTCGTGATCGGGGAGCTGCCCAAGATCACCGGCACCAGCGTGGACGGCTCGTCGCCGCCGCAGGAGCTGGTGTCCTGGTTCGGCACCCTGGGCGAGGCGAACCTGGCCACGGTCCTCGTCGGCGGGATCGCGCTGGTCACGGTGTTCGGGCTGCGCCGCATCGCGCCGCGGGTGCCGGGCGCGCTCGTCCTGGTGGTCGGCGGCCTGCTGGCGAACTGGCTGCTGGACCTCGGGGCTCACGGCGTCGCGCTCGTCGGGGA
>NZ_JBFULZ010000304.1:0-2888 GCF_054049635.1 Cellulomonas sp. P5_C6
CAGCGGTCCCACGGCGACAGCATCCACGACACGCTCGGCCCGTTCGCCTCGGCCACCGAGCGCCGGCACGTCGAGGCGTTCCTGGAGCGGCTCGCCGCGGCGAGCTGATCTACGCCTTGCGGACCTCGGCCCAGAGCTGCTCGTAGCACTGCGCGACGCGGCTCGTCGGGGCGAAGGCGGTCACCGGCGACTGCCGCTCGGCCATCTGCTCCACGATCGACAGGGCCGGGATCTCGGTGCTCGCGATGCGCGTGCCCTCCCGGGGGGCGGAGTCGATGACGTCGCGGTGCAGCCGCTTGCGACGGTCGACCATCGAGAAGAACGCCACGAGGTTCGGTCGCGGCTTCTCGGACTCGGCCACGAAGCCCKTCAGCTGCTCCAGCGTCCGCATCGACAGCGTCGCGGGGATGAGCGGCACCAGCAGCGTGTCAGCGGCGTGCAGGACGTTCTCGGACATCAGCGAGATGCTCGGCGGGCAGTCGAGGAACACGACGTCGTAGTCGTCGGAGACGTCGGCCACCAGCTGACGGAGCCGGCGGGTGCGCTTCTTGGCGTCGTCGAGCTCGAGGTCGAGGTTGCGGTAGCTGAAGTCGGCGGGCAGCAGGTCCAGGTTGTCGAAGGCGGTCGACTTGAGCGCGTCGTCCATCGCGCGCTTCCCGGTCACCAGCGCGTGCCCGCCGCCCTTGACGCGGGGGCGGACCCGGAAGATGTAGGTCGCCGCGCCCTGCGGGTCCAGGTCCCACAGGAGCGTCCGTCGCCCCTCGCGCGCAGCGAGGTGGGCGAGGTTCACGGCCGTGGAGGTCTTCCCCACGCCGCCCTTGATGTTGTACGACGCGAAGACCTTCACCGTCGGCCGCTCAGTCGCCGACGGTGTGGCGGCCGCGCTGGACGATCAGCGGGTCGACCTCGCCGATGACGGCCTCGTCCTTGCCCTCGTACGAGAACTGGCTGAGGAAGTAGCGCATCGCGTTGAGCCGGGCGCGCTTCTTGTCGTTGCTGCGGATCGCGATCCACGGCGAGGGGTCGGTGTCCGTACCGGCGAACATCGCCTCCTTCGCCGCGGAGTACTGCTCCCAGCGGTCGAGGGACTCGAGGTCCATCGGCGAGAGCTTCCAGCGGCGCACGGGATCGATCTGGCGGATGGCGAAGCGGGTGCGCTGCTCGCGGCGGGTGACCGAGAACCAGAACTTGGTCAGGTGCGTGCCGTCGTCGACGATCAGCCGCTCGAACTCCGGGGCCTGGCGCATGAACGCCGCGTACTCGTCGTCGGAGCAGAAGCCCATCACCCGCTCGACGCCCGCGCGGTTGTACCAGGACCGGTCGAACAGCACGATCTCGCCGGCGGTCGGGAAGTGCTGGACGTACCGCTGGAAGAACCACTGGCCCCGCTCGGTCCTCGTGGGCTTGGTCAGCGCCACGACGCGTGCCGCGCGCGGGTTCAGGTGCTCCATGAACCGCTTGATCGTGCCGCCCTTGCCCGCCGCGTCGCGGCCCTCGAACACGATGATGTGGCGCTCGCCGTTGTCCTCCGCCCAGTACTGCAGCTTGAGCAGCTCGATCTGGAGGCGGTACTTGGCCTCCTCGTACTCCTCGCGGTCCATCAGCTCGTCGTACGGGTAGTCCTCGCGCCAGGTCTCGACGGCCTTGCCGCCCGGGTCGATGAGCACGGGGTCCGCACCCTCGCCACCGGACACGGTGTAGCCCTCCGCGACGAGCCGGTCGATGTACTCGCGCAGGCTGTCCTCGGCCCCGGGCCGGTATCCGTCGAGATCGAGTGTCGAGTCCATCACGTCCTCCTGACGGGGCTGGGCGCTGCGACTGTATCCACGTAACTGTCCAGCGACCATGCCTGGGGCGCACGTGCTGGCACCTTCGCGCGGATCCACGGCTCCTATGCTCGTTCGGTGCGAGCGACCAGGGTGGTCCAGACCCGGCTCGGTGCCGTCGAGGTCATGCTCCTGGTAGGCGACAGGGCGCCGGTGCTCTTCTTCCCGGGAGGGCATTGCCCCGCGGCTGTCGACTGCGGGTGGAGCGTCTACGCGTCCCTCGGCCACGGCATCCTCTCGTTCTCCAGGCCCGGCTACGGCGCCACCCACGTGGGGCAGCTCGCTGCTCAGAAGTTCGTGCCGGCCGTGGCGGAGTGCTGCGAGCGGTTGGGAATCACCGAGACGGCCGGGGCTGTCGGGGTGTCCTTCGGCGGCATGCAGGCGATCCATTGCGCTGTGGCGCTGCCTTGGCTGGTGCCGCGCCTCGCGCTGCACAGCTGTGCGCCGTCCACCCACGCCTATCCAGACACGGCTCGGCAGGCGCTGCTCGGGCCGCTCGTGTTCGCACCGGGCTCGCAGCGTGTGGTCTGGTCGGCGATCGCCCGGCGGGTCGCCTCGGACAGGGGCCTGCGAAGGATGGTCGCGACGCTCTCGACGAGGCCGCTCGACGACTGGTGGCACACATGGTCGGCGGCCGACCGGACCCTCGCTCGGGAGCTGTTCCGGACGATGTCCTCCGGAGCGGGGTTCGTGAACGACCTCCGCCAAGGCCGGGCGGGGCGGCGTTCCTATCGCCGCCTGTTCCAGACCGAGGTCCGCTGTCCCACCCTGGTGACGGCCTCCCGCGACGACGCAGGGGTCGCGTTCAGGCATGCCGAGGACCTCGTGCAGACGATCCCGACCGCCACTCTCGTCGAGCTCGACGCACCCAGCCATCTGTTCTGGATCGGGCCGGCTCGCGCCCAGGTCGAGGCGGCCGTGCGCGCCTTCCTCGCGACACCCGCATGACCGGCGGCATCGTCCGCCACACTCGTTCCATGACTGTGCCGATCGCGCCGCCGGTCGTCGCGCCGCGGTTGCCATCGACCAGGGTGCGCTGGCTTCGCCCGATCGGCGCCACCC
>NZ_JBFULZ010000305.1:0-2886 GCF_054049635.1 Cellulomonas sp. P5_C6
TGCGACGGCTCGGTGGCGTCCCACTTCATGGCGTTCTCCGGCACGACGAGCGTGAACTCGCTGTCCGCGATCGTCTTGTAGGCCGGCTCCGAGAGCCTGCTCGGGTCGAGCGCGAAGCCGATGTCCTTGCCGGCCGCGGTGGCCAGGTCCTTGAGGGTCGAGGCCGCCTGGGCCGGGATCGCGAGCGCTGCGCCGACCGCGAGGGTCGCCACGACGGCGACCGCGGCCGTGCGGAGCGCAGAGCGGCGGGGTGGATGGACGACAGGCATGGGGTTTCCTCCTCGTTGAGCCGGTGCCGGATCGCAGAGTGGTCGCCGCCGGGCCGGTGCCGCGAGGTGCCGAAGCGTTTCAGCAGCGCGCGGGCGGCTCTTTCGATACCGCGGCGGAACAGCGGCACCGCACAGGGCGTTGAGATCGATACGTTTGCATGGACCGAAGGGGTGCACCGATGGACGACGCAGCACGGGAGCTGCCCGGCACGCGCGAGGCGGCGGAGGCGTGGGAGTCGCTGTTCCGCGCCCAGGTCGCGCTCATGCGGCGGTTCCAGCGCGACGACGTCTGGGGCGAGCTGACCATCCGCGAGTACGACGTCCTGTTCACGCTGTCGGGCTGCGCGGACGGCACGGCGCGGCTCAAGGAGCTGGGGGAGGTCAGCCTGCTGACCCAGCCCAGCCTGTCGCGGATGGTGGAGCGTCTCGAGCTCGCCGGCCTGGTGCGGCGGGGGCCGGTCGAGGGCGACGCGCGGGGCGTGGCCGTCAGCCTGACCGCCGAGGGGGCTCGGGTGCAGCGGGAGATCGGCCGACGGCACGTGCGTACGATCCGCCGGCTGGTGGGCGGCGCGCTGGACGCCGAGGAGCTGGCGACGTTGCGGTCGCTCACCGACAAGCTGCGGGCCGCGCAGGCGCGGATCCCCGACCCGGCCTAGGGCGTCAGCCCCGCAGCACGCGCAGCTCGGCCGCGACGGCCGCCGGGGCGGGACGCGCGTCGGGCTCCGGGGACGTCATGGCCCGCAGCAGGCGGGACCAGTCCCGGCCGAAGTCCTCGGGGATCTGGACCGGGTCGAGCAGCCGGGCCAGCGCGCTGGTCAGGGGGTCGCCGGGGTAGGCGCGGGTGCCGGTGAGGCACTCCAGGAGCACCAGGCCCAGGGAGTAGACGTCGCTGGCCGGACCCGCCGGGGTGCCCAGGGCCTGCTCCGGGCTCTGGTAGCCGGCGGTGCCGGACGTGCCGGCCGGCGTCGGTGAGGTGCCGGCCGTGGTCACCGCGATGCCGAAGTCGGCCAGCACCACCGGGAGCCACGGCGCGTCGCGGTGGCCGCTCTCGGCGCGGTCGGTGGCGACGAGGACGTTGGAGGGCTTCACGTCGCGGTGCACCACGCCCGCCGCGTGCGCGTGGCCGAGGGCCAGGGCGAGCTGGCGCCCGACGTCCGCCGCGAGCGCCGGGGCGAGGGGCCCGTCGGCGATGGTGTCGCGCAGCGTGCGCCCGTCGACCAGCTCCATCACGAGGAACGCGACGGGTCCGACGTCCGGCAGCACGTCGGCGCCCACGTCCAGCAGGGCGACCAGGCTGGGGTGGGCGAGCGCGGACAGCACCCGCGCCTCGTGCGCGTAGCGGCGGATCTCCTGCGGCGAGGCGGCGCCGAGGGTGAAGACCTTGAGCGCGACGGCGCGGTGCAGCCGGTCGTCGGTCGCCCGGAACACCTCGCCGGAGCCCCCTCGCCCGAGCTGCTGCTCCAGGCGGTAGCGCCGCCCGAGCGTCGGGCTCGCCGTCGGGCGGGACTCGGTCAGCGGCACAGGGTTCCAGTCTCTCGAGGGCGTCTCCGTCGGGGGCGTCGCACGGGTCGGACTGCTCCGACGGTAGAAGGACGCCGGCCGCACCGCACGCCGGCGACCGCAGCATGCACCGAATGGGTGAGTCACGACAGTTGGGCGTTTGCGGCCGGATGCAAGCCACTTGCAGCCGCGCGACTGTAGAGTGACGAGCATGTCACGGCGACTCGCAGAGGTGGCACGCAAGGTCGGCGTCTCGGAAGCGACCGTCAGCCGCGTGCTCAACGGAAAGCCCGGCGTCTCGGAGTCGACGCGGGAGGCCGTGCTCACGGCGCTCGACGTGCTCGGCTACGAGCGCCCGACCAAGCTGCGCGGCGAGCGCGCCCGGCTGGTCGGGCTCGTCCTGCCCGAGCTGCAGAACCCGATCTTCCCGGCGTTCGCGGAGGTGGTCGGCGGTGCCCTCGCGCAGCAGGGCTTCACACCCGTCCTGTGCACGCAGACCGCCGGCGGGGTGTCCGAGGCGGACTATGTCGAGCTGCTCCTCGGGCAGCAGGTCTCGGGGATCGTCTTCGCCGGTGGGCACTACGCGCAGCGCGACGCCACGCACGGCCACTACGAGCGGCTGACGGGCCGCAACCTGCCCGTCGTCCTCATCAACGCCTCCATCGAGGAGCTCCCGTTCCCGCGGGTGTCCTGCGACGACGAGGTGGCGATCGAGCAGGCGGTGGGCCACCTCGCCTCGCTGGGCCACACGAAGATCGGCCTGGTCCTGGGCCCGATCGACCACGTGCCCTCCGAGCGCAAGCTCCGTGCCGCGCAGGCGATCACCCAGCGGCTCGGCCTCGAGCTCGGCGCCAACCAGGTGGTCCGCAGCGCCTACTCGCTGGAGAGCGGCCAGGCGGCCGGCAACCGGCTGCTTCGCGAGGGTGTGACCGGCATCGTCTGCGCGAGCGACCCGCTCGCGCTCGGCGTGATCCGGGCCGCACGGCGCGCGGGCTTGCGGGTGCCCGACGACATCTCCGTCGTGGGGTACGACGACTCCGCGTTCATGAGCTGCACCGAGCCGCCGCTGACCACCGTGCGCCAGCCCATCGAGCCGATGGGCCGCGCGGCGATCGAC
>NZ_JBFULZ010000306.1:0-2873 GCF_054049635.1 Cellulomonas sp. P5_C6
GCGATCGGCCATGCGTACCGGATTTATCGACCCACGAATGATCCTGAGGTCGCGCAGATCGAAAGGGCCGAATAGCAATGGTTGCCTCACCGGAGGATAAGGCCGACAAGAGTCAGATTGGTTTGACCCCTGCCGCCGACGAGTATCTCAAGGCGATTTCGAACGAACACTTTGGCGGGAGCCAGCGCGACGCATACCTGTTCGCTATCGCATATGCGGTCGGTGCTGGATTGGACCTCGAAGAGGCACCGGCCGGAGGATTTGTAACCAAGTTCAACGCTCTGGGCACTCTGGAGAGCGGCAGTTCGCTTAGGGATCTGCTGGCAATTCTGGATGTTGGCGAGGCTTCCCGTCCCTTTGCGACCGCGGAGCGCCTTGCGGAGCTGGGTGTCAAGGCAATCGCGCAGCGGCTCGCGGGGAGCGAAACGCTCGCCGATATTCTGGAGAGTGTGGCTTCGATTGAGACGCAGTGAGTGCTCAGGTAGGTAGTCGCTGGGCGCCAGCCGGGCATGGTCGGTGACGTTGACGTCGCGGCCGGCGTTGTAAGGCCGTGATGCGAGCGCGAGTGGCTCTCGCCCATTGAGCAGCGGCRAAACCGGTTCTGTGCCACGGGATCACTGGGTGTCACCCCGAACGCTGGCTGTCCGGCCGCGCGCACAGCAGCAAGCGACGGCGGCATCGTCGCGAACTGGAGATCCTCGAGCGCCGCCTTGGTGTTGACGGCGCGGCCTTGCTCGTGGGCAAGGCGCTACCAACATCGAGGCAGATCCCGGATGAGCGGAGACGTCACTGGCGTCGGTGTGAGGGACAAGCATGCAGTTCGGGCCGCGGGGCTTTTCCGCCGAAGTGGCGAGTGTCAATCGATTCGGTTCCGGACGCCGGTGCTACCTGAGCTTGAGTTGCGTTGGCTGTCACGCGGGCCAAGTTCCGCGTTTCTCGCGCCGAGCCGTCGTACTCAGCGCTTCGTTCGCGGTGGACCTTAGGCGCCTCGCTGCGACCCTGGGTCGGCAATCGACGAGCTCAGGCGGAGGGAGACGGCTGGTGCTCCCAGCGTTGACCGCAAGAGCGATCTCACCGGCCCTGCCGGCCTTGGCGGCGCTTGGGTGGGCCGTTCGCTGCGGGGGCGTCCGTGTTGACCACGTCAACGGACCGGTTGAATTTGCGCTCGGGCCGACGGATTGGCGATCGTGAACGTGCAGATCAGACGTTCGCCCTCATCCGGCGGCACTCGCCGAAGCGCGCCTTCGATTCTCGCCACTTGCGCGTGTAGACGGTCGATCGCGGGGGCAGTTGGAAAGCCGACAATACGCGTGCAAGCTGGTCCTAGGAGGGGTGATTGGCCTGCGCACGCGCGACATATTGCAGGTGCGGCCCCTCGCGAGCGCGAACTGAGCGTCGTATCTCGACGTGAAGTGGGCCGCATCGTAAGCCTGCAACGTGCACGCATTGCCGGAGCCGGGCCGGTGGCGGGAGGCTAGGCCCGTGTTGAACACACCGGCGCTCTATTTCCCCTACATCCATGTCCGTGACGACGACTGGCTGAAGACAGCTGCGCTGTACTGGCCGTCCGTGCGGCGTCTCGTGCCGCACGACTACCCCAAGCACGACACGGACACGGCGCGGACGTTCGCGGAGCATGGCCTGCTCGTCGACGAAGACCCCGCGGAGTACCTGGACCTCGTCGCCTGGGACCTTGTTGACTACCTCCGCGTCAACGCCAGCGACCTTCGCGACCGCTACAACGTCTGGCGGGTCGAAGAGGAGGACTGGCCCGCGAATGAATCGTTCTTTCCATCCGATCCGACGCCGGGGTCCCCAGGGCTCGGATGGATCCACCTGTCCAAGTTCTCCCCGCGGGCTCTTCAGATCCTCGAGGAGCAGGGACTCGCCATCCGTGGACGCAAGAACAACAGAGGCTCCTTCGGTCACGGCTCCAACTGGATCGGCTTGCATCCGCTCCTCGCCGGTGCCTACATGACGGCGCTAACGGGGAAGGTCAGTGAGGCCGGCGGCTTCCAGCCGCTGACCGACCAGGACGAGCTCCGTCGGGCTACGCCGACGAACGAGGCGCACGCTGCACTGCGATTGTTGACTGGTCGAAAAGAGGACGTCCGAGCGGCGTCAGACTCCGATGCGGTGGCCAATTACGTCATGCTGGCGGTTCAGACTGTTCGCCCCACCGGCCTGGCGTTGGTGCCGGCGGAGAAGATCGTTGAGTGCCGCAGGGACCTCCAAGTGGAACTCGACAACTTCCGGAGTTTCGTCGCGAAGCAGCTCGATGAACTGAGCGAGATCGCGGCCCTCCCGATCGAGCGTCGTCGGCTCGAGCAGTTCAGCGAGCACGTGGCGCGCAGTATCGAGCAACCCCTGCGAAAGCTCGAGAAGGAGCTGCTGCTGCGCAAGATGGCCCCTGTCCGCTCCTTCCTAATGGCTAGCAAGCACAGTCTTCCGGCTTCCGCCGCCGCGGTGCTTAGCGGCGCGCCTGCGAGCGCGGTCGCGACAGGGGGCGTTGCAGTCGCGGCCGGAGGGGCATGGTGGGACGTACAAAGGCAGAGAGCAGCCGCGAAAGCCAGTTCGGACGTCGGCTATCTTCTTGACGTCCGAGACCGTCTGACCCCGCACACCGTGGTCAGACGAGCGAAGAAGCTCTACACGGGAACCTATTGAGCACACGGGAGCGGTCACTGGGCACTCGCGTCGCTCCGTCATCACTCCCGGGATTCACGGACCGTCGCCAGGTCTCGCGCGCAGGATCACCAGCAAGCTGTGGACGTCTTGAGAACAGTTGTACGGGGGTCGATCGAAGCGCATGGCGCCCTCGGGTCCGTGCCGGAGCTTTGACGGGAACGGCGGGTTGATCTGGATCTGTAGAC
>NZ_JBFULZ010000307.1:0-2836 GCF_054049635.1 Cellulomonas sp. P5_C6
GCGCTCGGCTGGTCGAGGACGCCGAGCGCGCGGGCGCTCGGCTGGTCGAGGACGCCGAGCGCGCGGCAGCGGCGCGCGCGACGGAGGCGGAGCGTGCCGCGCTGGCGGAGGTCGAGTCGGTCGCGGGCCTGACCGCGGAGGACGCGCGTGCCGAGCTGACCCGGCGGATCGTCGAGGACGCCCAGAACGACGCCGCCGCGCAGGTGCGGCGAGCGGAGGCGCAGGCGCGGCGCACGGCGGAGGGGCGCGCCCGGCGCATCGTGACGACCGCGGTCCAGCGGCTCGCCGTGCCGACCAGCACCCAGTCCGCCCTGACCGTCCTGGCGCTCCCGTCGGACGAGATGAAGGGCCGCATCATCGGCAAGGAGGGTCGCAACATCCGGTCCTTCGAGGCGCTGACCGGCGTGAACGTGCTCATCGACGACCAGCCGGACGCGGTCGTGCTCTCGTGCTTCGACACCGAGCGCCGGGAGGTCGCCCAGGTGGCGCTCGAGGCGCTCATGGCCGACGGTCGCATCCACCCCCAGCGCATCGAGCAGGCGTACGCCGAGGCGCTGGCCGGGGCGGAGGAGCGGACCGACGCCGCGGGCCATGACGCCGCCGAGCGCGCGGGCGTGCGGGGCCTGCACCCGACGCTGGTCCGGACGCTGGGACGGCTGCGGCTGCGCACGTCCTACGGGCAGAACGTGCTCGAGCACCTGGTGGAGTCCGCCGTGCTCGCCGCCGCGATCGCCGCGGAGGTCGGCGCCGACGTCGAGGTGGCTCGTCGCGGCGCGCTGCTGCACGACCTGGGCAAGGCGCTGACGGCGGAGGTCCCGGGCACGCACGCCCTGGTGGGCGCTGACCTGGCGCGCCGGCACGGGGAGTCGGCGACCGTGGTCAACGCGATCGCGGCACACCACGACGAGGTGCCGCCGGAGACGGTCGAGGCGGTCCTCGTTCAGGTCGCGGACGCGATCTCGGCAGCCCGCCCAGGGGCCAGGCGCGAGGAGCTGGACCAGTACGTCGAGCGCATCGACAAGCTCGAGCAGCTGGTCACCGCGCACGCGGGGGTCCGTCGGGCGCTGGCCATGTCGGCGGGCCGCGAGGTCCGGGTCGTGGTGGAGCCGTCCGAGGTGGACGACTACGCGCTCCCGCAGCTGGCCGTGGCGATCGCCCGGCACATCGAGGCGGACCTGGCCTACCCGGGCGAGATCAAGGTGACGGTCGTCCGGGAGATGCGCGCGAGCGCGACGGCGGGCTGACGCCCCAGCAGATCGTCCTCGGTGCCGATCCGGCCCGTCAGTCCTTGCCGGTCGCCACGACGAGGCTCGGTGCCTCCGCCCGCGGACGCCCGGCCGTGCGCTTCCCGACCCGTCCGGCGAGCAGGGACGCCAGCCGCGTCAACGCGTAGTTGATGACGATGAAGATGAGCGCTGCGACGACCAGCGACTGCAGGATGTTCCCGTTGCCGGACCCGAACCGCCGGGCGGCGTCGAGCAGCTCCGGGTACGTGATGATGACGCCGAGCGCGGTGTCCTTGAGGATCACGACGAGCTGGCTGGCGATCGCGGGCAGCATCGCGATGAGCGCCTGCGGGACCTCGACGATCCGCAGGGACTGACCGTCCCGGAGCCCGATCGCCAGGGCGGCCTCGCGCTGTCCCCGCGGCAGGCTGTGCACGCCGGACCGGACGAGCTCGGCGAACACGGAGCCGTTGTAGAACGTGAGCCCCAGGACGACGGCGACCAGCGGCACGTCGGACGGCTCGAGCACCCGCATCTGCCCGAGCCCCAGGTAGAAGAAGATCATCATGAGCAGCACGGGGACGGCGCGGAAGAACTCGACGATCGTGCCGCTGACCGAGCGCACCGCGCGCGACGGGGAGAGCCGTCCGAGCCCGAGGACGAGCCCGAAGACGGCGGACGTGACGATGGAGATCCCGGCGGCCTTGAGGGTGTCGCGCAGGCCGGGGAGCAGGTAGTTGGTCCACGGGTTGGCCGTGAGGAACGGGCTCCAGAGGGCCGGGTCGAGCTGCCCCTTGGCGCCGAGCCGCGCCAGCACCCAGGCGCCGATACCGACCACGACGACCGTCGCCGCGATGTTGACCCAGACCATGCGGCGACGGGCGACCGGGCCCGGGACGTCGAACAGGGTGCTCATCGGGCCACCGCCAGCCGCCGGGAGAGCGCCGTGGTCGCCAGGCCGATCGGCACGACGATGATCACGAAGCCCAGCGCGAAGGTGAGGAAGATCGCGACGATGACGTCGGGCCKGAACTCGATCATGGTCTTCATCAGGCCGGACGCCTCGGCGACGCCGGCGGCGGACGCGACCGTCGAGTTCTTGGTGAGCGCGATGAGCACGTTGCCCAGCGGCGCCACGGAGCCGCGGAACGCCTGCGGCAGGATGATCAGCCGCGCCGCGGGCCAGAACGACAGCCCGATCGCGCGCGCCGCCTCGGCCTGGCCGACGGGCACGGTGTTCACGCCCGACCGCAGGGCCTCGCAGACGAACGCGGCGTGGTAGACGGCCAGGGCGAGGATGGCGAGCCGGAAGAAGTTCGTCTCGAAGCTGGCCGACAGCGTGAACCCGAGCTGCCCCCAGAGCCCCAGGACGCAGAACACCATGATGATCGTCAGGGGCGTGTTCCGGAGCAGCGTGACGTAGGTCGACCCGGCCCAGCGCAGGCTCGGGACGGGGGAGATCCGCATGGTCGCCAGCAGGGTGCCCAGGACCAGGGCGAGGATGCCCGCGTAGAAGGTCAGCTGGATGTTGACCCAGAACGCGGCGGGCACGTCGAACTCGCCGAACAGCGACACGAACTGCTGGAGGAAGCCGTCGTCCACCGGCGCTC
>NZ_JBFULZ010000308.1:0-2753 GCF_054049635.1 Cellulomonas sp. P5_C6
TCTCGTTGGTGTGGCCACTGCGGTACCCGCTCGCTGCGGGCGTCGTTCTTCGGAGTGCCACCGCGCGGGTCCTCACTCGCGTCTCGGTCGACGACCGCGAGGTCGTCGTGCTCGGCGCCTACGACGACATCCCGGTCGAGCTCGTGCTCGACGGGCACCACGAGGTGGGTGGAGCGGGCGTCGCCGTCCACACGGACGGCGCGACGATCATCTCGCTCACGGCACCCACCGGCCCGACCTGCGTCGTCGAGCTGGAGAGTGCGCGGATCGTCGTCCTGGACCGGGAGAGCATCGACCGGCTCTACCTCCTCGAGGTGGACGGCCGGGAACGGCTGGTCCTGTCCTCGGCGCCGCTGTACGCCGTCGACGGCGAGCTCGTCGTGCAGACGGAGATCCCGGACTTCACTGTCTCGGTCCTCCCGGCTCCTGAGACGCTCAGGGCCGAGGGAGGCGTCGACCTCAGCGCACCGTTCGACGACGGCCCCTGGCGCTCGTGGCGCGCGAACGCGCAGCATGTCGGTCGCCACACGCTCGTCTCCGGCCTCCGCCCGGAAGCGGCGGCGGCTCCGCGTCCGGAGCGGGGCGGACCCCTGGACCGGCTCAGTGCGCCCACGGACTTCTCCGGTGCCGCCGTCGTCCACGTCGAGGTCCCCGCCCACCTGTTCGGCGATGCCGATCGCACGCTGCTCCGGGTGCGATGGACCGGCGACGTCGGTCGCGCCTACGTGGGCGACCAGCTGATCAGCGACCACTTCTGGCACGGTCGCGACTGGGACGTCGACCTCACGCCGTGGGCATCCGCGATCGCTCGACACGGTGTGCGGTTCGAGCTCCTGCCCTGGAAGCGCAGCACCGGTGTCTGGGTCGACCCGACGGTGCGGGAGATCCCCGACGGGCTGCACGTCGCATCAGTCGACGTCGTCCGCGTCGGCAAGGTCCGTCTGACCGCGCGCGCGGGGTGACGAGGTCGCGAGCTGTTCGATGCGGCCGCCTTGGCCCGAACTCGGCGCTTGTTGAGGTGCGTCGTCGTGCCGGGCTCCGCTCGACGGACGAGCTGTTCATGGCAGAGGCCTGTGCCGACCTCTGCTCGTGACCGCCGCTGCGAGCCTGTCCGACGCCGCGCGCACGGCTCAGCCGATCGCGCACGACTCGGGCGCTACCCGACCCGCTGTTCGTCGCGGTGCGGGAGCCGCCAGCCCGGGCGCACGTAGTGGCACGTGTAGCCGTGCGGGATCTTCTCCAGGTAGTCCTGGTGCTCCTCCTCGGCTTCCCAGAAGTCTCCCGCCGGCTCGACCTCGGTGACGACCTTGCCGGGCCAGAGCCCGGACGCGTCGACGTCCGCGATCGTGTCGAGCGCGACCCGGCGCTGCTCGTCGGAGGTGTAGAAGAMCGCCGACCGGTAGCTGCGGCCGATGTCGTTGCCCTGCTGGTTCTTCGTCGACGGGTCGTGGATCTGGAAGAAGAACTCCAGCAGGTCCCGGTACGAGATCTGCTCGGGATCGAAGACGATCTCCACGGCCTCGGCGTGGTCGCCGTGGTTGCGGTAGGTGGCGTTCGGGGTGTCGCCGCCCGAGTACCCGACGCGGGTGGAGATCACTCCCGGGCGGCGGCGCAGCAGCTGCTGCGCACCCCAGAAGCACCCCCCGGCAAGGATCGCGGTCTCCGTCGTGGCCATCTGCGCCCTCCTTCATGGGAACGGCTGCAGCCGTCGTGCGATCTTGACCCCGCAGCGCGCTGCATCGCAACCGATGCCCGTGCCCACAAGGGAAGGCGTTCGCTGCCTGGTGCGGCGCGAGCAGAGAGACGTGTCCCGCGGTGCACGATCCCCGGACTCAGGTGACGGCGGGAGAGGCCTGCCGGGAGACGCTCGACTCCCTCACGACCAGGTGGGGCGCGATCATGACGCGGTGCGGCGGCCGGCTGTCCCCCTCGGTCAGCCGGGCCACCATGAGCTCGACCGCGAGACGACCCACCTCGTGCTTGGGCGGGCGCACAGCGCTGAGTGGTGGCTCCCCGAGCTCGGCGACCTCGTCGTCGTAGGCCACCAGTGCCAGATCGTCGGGGATCGCCAGCCCGCTGTCCGTGGCGTGCTGCGCGAGGCTCACCGCGAAAGGGTCCGAGTGGACCACCAGGGCGGTCGTCCGCGTGCGGGCGCACTCGGCCAGGACCGCGGACAAGCGTTCGCTGCGCCCGGGTGCGACGGCGCCGTCGCTGGTCCCGACGAGCTGCTCGGACGGGTCCAGACCCACCGCCAGCAGCGCGTCCTTCCACCCGCGACGCAGGTGCGGCGCGATGGCGCTGCTCCCCAGCACGAGCAGCCCGATGCGGCGGTGCCCCTGCTGGTGCAGGTGCCACACCGCCGCGGCCGCGCCGGACGCATGGTCGGACGCGACCCATTCCAGGCGCTGCACAGGGCTGATGTCCGGCKGGCGCCGCTCTGCGAGCACGACCGGCAACGGCAACGAGTCGAGCCAGCGCAGCAGGTCGCCGCCCCGCGGAGCCTCTACCTCGGGCGCCACGATCAGCCCGTCCACCCCGGCCGTCTCCGCGAACCGGCGCGACTGCCTCCAGTCCTCCTGCGGGTCGTAGGAGGTGGTCCGCAGGATCAGCCTGACCCGGGCGGTCGCGGCCGCTGCCCGGGCGCCGGCGATGATCGTCGGCCAGTAGTAGTCGAGCTGGGGGACGAGCATCCCCACGGTGAACCGGGACGGCCCGCCGGCGGGGGCGGTGCCGGCGCCCTCACGGTCCGGGAG
>NZ_JBFULZ010000309.1:0-2750 GCF_054049635.1 Cellulomonas sp. P5_C6
CCTCGGCGTGCTCGGCCAGCCCGAACCTGGCGAGCGCGGCGCGCGCGGCGACGTCGCGCTCGGCCGGCGTCATCGGCAGACGCCGCAGGGAGAGGGCCACATCCTCGACCGGCGTCGGCATGACCAGCTGGGCGTCCGGGTCCGTGAACATGAACCCGACCTTGCGGCGCACCGCCGCCCCGTCCTTGGCCGTGTCCAGGCCGTCCACGTGGACGGTCCCCGACGACGGCAGGACGAGGCCGTTGAGCAGGCGCGCCAGCGTCGACTTGCCCGAGCCGTTGGCGCCGACGATCGCGACCCGCCGCTCGGCGAGCTCCAGCGTCACCGGGCCGAGCAGGCGCACGACGCGGTCCGCGCCGCCCGCCGGGTCGGGGCTGTAGGCGGTGACGAGGACGTCGTCGAGGACGATCACGGATGCGTCAGCGGCGCGAGCGCAGCATGTCGGGGAAGGCCTTGAAGATCGCGACGGCGACGGCGGCGGCGGCGAGGTTCTTGATGACGTCGCCGGGCCAGTACACGAGGTCGATCGCGAGGGCCTCGCGGAACGAGATCCCGAGGCGCGCCATCAGCCCGACGATCCCGGCGGGGTGGATGGTCAGGAAGCTGGCGCCCAGGCCGGCGAGCACGAGGAGCGGGTACCGCCAGGCCGAGGTGGTGCGGACGGCCCACTGGCCGAGGCGTGCCGCGAACGTCGACGCCTGCAGCCGCGGGGCCAGCCGCAGCGCGATCCCGCCGAAGGCCCCGGCGAGCGCGGCGGCGAACGGGAAGGCCAGCAGGTAGCCCACGGACGGCTTGCTCAGCACGACCAGGCCGCCGGTCCCCTCGGCGAAGATCGGCAGGCCGGCCAGCCCGAGCACGAGGTAGAGGAGGGCGGCCAGGCCGCCGCGACGCCACCCGAGCACCAGGCCCGCGAGGATGACACCGAAGGTCTGCAGGGTGATGGGGACGCCCGACGGCGTCGGGATGCCGGGCAGGATCGCGCACACGGCGATGAAGGCGGCGAAGCTGGCGACGAGCGCGACGTCCGTGCTCACGGAGGCGCGGGCGACGGGTGCGGGCAGGGCGGCGGCGGTCTCGTCCTCGGGTGCGGACATGGGGTGACCCCTCGATCGTCGTGGCGGAAGCGGGCGTTCGCGCTGGTGCGGGGATGTGACGTCCGTCCCCTGCGGCCGGTCGCCACGCTAGCCGGTCGTAGACTTGGTGGCGTTTGTGCCCGCGGCCAACGCCAGCGCGGCGAACTCGGAGGAAACCATCAAGTGATCACTGCCCAGGCTGTCGAGCTGCGCATCGGCGCACGCGTGCTGCTCGAGGAGTCGTCGTTCCGCATCGCGGCCGGCGACCGGATCGGTCTGGTCGGTCGCAACGGCGCCGGCAAGACCACACTGACCAAGACCCTGGCGGGGGAGACCCAGCCCACCGGCGGTCAGATCATCCGCTCGGGCGACGTCGGCTACCTGCCGCAGGACCCTCGCACGGGTGACCTGGAGCAGCTCGCGATGGACCGCGTGCTGTCGGCCCGCGGGCTCGACGAGGTCGTGCGTGCCATGCGCGCCACCGAGACGGCGATGGCCAGCGAGGACGACGCCGTCCGGGAGAAGGCGATGGACCGCTACTCCCGGCTCGACTCCCGGTTCAACGCGGCCGGCGGGTACGCCGCCGAGAGCGAGGCGCACCGCATCGCGTCGAACCTCGGCCTCGACGAGCGCGTGCTCGGCCAGACCATCGGGACCCTCTCGGGTGGTCAGCGCCGTCGCGTCGAGCTCGCCCGCATCCTGTTCTCGGGCGTCGAGACGCTGCTGCTCGACGAGCCCACCAACCACCTCGACGCCGACTCGATCATGTGGCTGCGCGACTACCTGAAGTCGTACTCGGGTGGGCTCATCGTGATCTCGCACGACGCGGACCTGCTGCGTGCGGTCGTCAACAAGGTCTTCCACCTGGACGCGAACCGCTCACAGCTCGACCAGTACGCGCTCGGCTGGGACGCGTACCTGCAGCAGCGCGAGACCGACGAGAAGCGCCGCCGTCGCGAGCGGGCCAACGCCGAGAAGAAGGCATCCGCGCTCATGGCGCAGGCCGACAAGATGCGCGCCAAGGCCACCAAGACCGTCGCCGCGCAGAACATGGCCCGGCGCGCCGAGCGCCTGCTCTCGGGGCTCGAGGACGTCCGGGCGTCGGACAAGGTGGCGCGCCTGCGCTTCCCCGAGCCGGCCGCGTGCGGAAAGACTCCGCTCACCGCGTCCGGGCTCTCCAAGACGTACGGGTCCCAGGAGGTCTTCACCGACGTCGACCTCGCGATCGACCGCGGGAGCAAGGTCGTCGTGCTGGGGCTCAACGGTGCCGGCAAGACCACGCTGCTGCGCATCCTCGGCGGCGTCGAGAAGTCCGACACCGGCGAGGTCCACTCCGGGCACGGGCTCAAGCTCGGCTACTACGCGCAGGAGCACGAGACGCTCGACATGGACCGGACGGTCGTCGAGAACCTCAAGTCGTCCGCGCCGGACCTCACCGAGACCCAGGTGCGGTCCGTGCTGGGCTCGTTCCTGTTCTCGGGCGACGACGCCGACAAGCCCGCGCGCGTGCTGTCCGGCGGCGAGAAGACCCGCCTCGCGCTCGCGGCCCTGGTGGTCTCCAGCGCGAACGTCCTGCTGCTCGACGAGCCGACGAACAACCTCGACCCGGCGTCGCGCGAGGAGATCCTCGCGGCCCTGCGCGGCTACGCCGGAGCCGTCGTGCTGGTGTCACACGAC